>JAPUFX010000100.1 GCA_027293415.1 Candidatus Methylomirabilota bacterium | reverse complement strand
TGAGTCATTCAGCGAGGGGAAAGTGAGGGTGCTGTATCATGTGGATAGTAAGGACCCCGCTGTGGCCAAGTACGCCATGGCCCTCATCAACAAGCACATTGAGGCCGAGGGCGGCCCGGACAAGATCGACCTGAAGCTGGTCGTGCACGGGCCTGCTTTACTGTTGTTTGACAAGGAGACCATCGACCCGGAGCTGAAGAAAAAGTTCCAACTCATCCTGGACAAAGGGGCGCAGGCTGAGATGTGCCAAGTGTCCATGAAGCTGTTTGACAAACCATTGGACAAGCTGGCCAAAGGGTTTAAGCCGACCGCCCACCCTGTTGCAGTCAAGCGAATCGCCGACCTCCAGCGGGAGGGCTATATCTACATCAAGCCGTAAGGGAGGGAGAGCAGCAGCGATCCTGCCGGAAAGATTGATGAATTGGTAAATTGGGGTCAGGTCTTGCAATCACACATTCATCTTCGTGGCCCCTCTCAAGGGCCGACGAACCGTCGCTTGGTCGACCGCCCGATCTGCATGGCCAGGCTATTTACAACTCCTGTTCTCCCACGACGGGTGCCCGACGGCGCGGCAGTGGGGCCGACCATCGTGGCCCCGAAAGAACAGCGGGTAATCTGTCTGAGAATGTCCTGAAAATCCCTTTTAACATACCTCAAAAGTTCCTAGAAACCCGTGAAAACCCCTCCGGAAACTTTTCCGGGACCCCATGCCCAATCTCGGTGGAACTGACCCCGCTCACACGCAAGGCCTCCCATACGCGCGCTATGCTTGACGACAGCGCGTGTTGAAGCCTGTTCCTTCGGTTTCCCTCTCCACGCTACCAGGACCAGTGATCGACCCAGCGAAAGTTGCAGTGCGGCGGTGGCCCATGACGGGGGTCGTCCGTCGATTTTTCAAAGAGTTTCGCGTATTCTCCTGATGGGTCACAAACAAAAGAAAGTGGCTGGGGACCATACAACATTTTTTTTGAACCATTGACAGAGGAGAGATGACCCATGAACGACCTGCACACCACCTGGACCTTTCGCCCCTTCTTTATGGAGGGCTTGTCCCGGGGGCAGGATGCCCAAGCTGCCCATCGCCGCTTTCGCTCGATTGTCGTGGCAATCTCACTCCTCATCCTCCCGACCACCGGGATTGCTGCGCCACCACCGGGAACAACGCCGGAAGAGCAAGGGCGGCATATCTTCATCACCCAGGATAATATGGATCTCGGCTATCGAGATGCCAAGGCGACGATGTCCATGACCCTGCTCAATGCGGCCGGGCAAGAGAGTCGTCGCAAGATGGAGACCCAATACATGGAGGTAAAACATGACGGGGATAAAACCATGATCACCTTTCAGTATCCCCGCGATATTAAGGGAACCGGATTGCTGACGTTCGAGCATATCGAGAGACCGGACGACCAGTGGCTTTATCTCCCCGCACTCAAGCGGGTCAAGCGCATTGCCTCCAAGAACAAAAGCGGAAGCTTCGTGGGCTCCGAGTTCAGCTATGAGGACATCACTTCAAACGAACCCGAGAAGTACACGTACAAATACCTCCGCGAAGACATGCACAACGGGGTACCCGTCTGGGTTGTCGAGCGGTACCCGAAAGATCCGAGCTCCGGCTATACCAAGATCATCACCTGGGTGGATCAGTCCAATCACCAGACTGTCAAGCAGGAGTATTTTGATCGCAGGGGTGCACCGCTCAAGGTCGAGTCCGACAACGGCAACACCCGCTATCTCGGCAAGTTCTGGAGACCGAGCGAGATCATCATGGACAACCTCCAGACCAAGAAGAAAACCATCCTGGTATTCGAGAACTGGAAATTTCAGCAAGGACTGAAGCCGTCAGTGTTCACCAAGCGGTCGCTGGAACGGCAGCGCTAACGAGCCATCGAAAAGACCGGTGTCCAGATCAGACTGGAGGGGCAGAGCATGGGAAGCAACCGTATCGACCAGGCCATTGCGGAGTCGTACGGCCGCACGGTCATCCGATACCCTTGGTTGATGATCGTTGGAGCCCTGCTGCTGTTCGCCCTTGGTGCCGCCGGTCTGCCCAAAGCCGGGTTCAATTCCAGCTATCGGGTGTTCTTCGGAAAGGATAATCCCCAGCTGCAGGCCTTCGACGACTTCCAGGCCATCTATACCAAGGACGATAATGTGACGGTGGTGATTCATCATGCGAATAAACAGGTCTTTTCCAACGACGTTCTCGAGACAGTCCGAGACCTCACCGCCGCGCTGTGGAAGACCGCATATGTCACCCGGGTGGACTCGGTGACCAACTACCAGCACACCGAGGTGACGGAGGATGACCTGATCGTCGACGACCTGATCACTCGGCTTCCGCTGAGCGACCCAGTGCTCAGCGCCAAGGAACGGATTGCCCTGAGTGAACCGCCGCTGAACGGGCTGCTGCTGTCTCCTGATGGTCGGGTGACTCAAATCAATGCGAGGGTGCTCTTTCCGCCGTTGGAGGAGAATCCGAATGTGGCCAGTGACATCTATGTCGCTGTCGAGCAGCTTATCGATCAAGAACGCGAGAAGCATCCTGAGATCGAATACCGGATCAACGGCGTTGTAGCGATAAACCACGCTTTTGCCAAAACTCCTGAGGATGACATGAAAGCGATGATGCCCTTCATGGTCGGGCTCATCGTGGTTTTTCTGGCTCTACTGGTCAGGTCCACCGGAGGGGTTGTGCTTCCACTGGTGGTCGTGCTGCTGTCGATTTTCTTCACCCTCGGGCTCGCCGGACATCTCGGGCTCTTGTTGACCCCGGTCTCTGCCGTCTTCCCGCAGATTCTGTTGGCGGTTGCCATCGCCTATTCCGTGCACATGGTGGTGAGCTATACTCGCCTGCGTCGGACGGGCCTCACCCAGGAAGAGTCCGTCCAAACAACGCTGGAAAAGAACCTCACACCGATTTTCTTGACCGCGGTGACCACGGCGGTCGGATTTCTATCCATGACATTGAATGAGGTTCCGCCCGTCCGGCATCTCGGCATTCTGGTGGGCGGTGGAGTACTCTTCACCTTCGTCTTCTCCGTGACATTCCTACCCGCAGTGCTGGCCATCTGCCCCTGCGGCATCAAACCCTCCAGATCCATGCCGGACCTGCTCCAGGGCCGACCTCCGCGTTCGGAATGGACGGATCGGCTCGGCCAGTTCGCGGTCCGGCACTATCAGTGGCTGTTTTACGGGTTGCTGGGCCTGGCAGTGTGTGGCAGTCTCTTTATCCTTCGTCTCGAGCTGAACAATAACCCCATCAATTACTGGAAGCTTGGCACGTGGTACCGAGACACCGCCGAATTCGTCGATGCGAATCTCACCGGGGTCAACTATACCGACTACTCTCTGGAGAGCGGCAGACCCAACGGCATCAACGACCCAGCCTTCTTGGCGAAGGTAGAAGCCTTCAGCGAGTATCTTCGCACCATCCCCGAAGTGACTCACGTCAACTCCATTGTTCCGATCATGAAGCGATTGAACAAAAATATGCATGCCGATGATCCCGCCTACTACCGTTTGCCGGACACCCAGGAGCTCACGGCCCAATACCTGTTGCTCTATACCATGTCGCTACCCTTCGGGCTGGATCTCACCAACCAGATTAATGTGGACTATTCCAGTACCCGGGTGACCGCCACGACGCACAAGGTCAGTGCGAAGCGCCACAGGGAAATTCTCCGGCAGGTCGAGGACTGGACAGCCGAGCATATTCCGGAATTCAACCCTCAAGGGGTAGGCGCATGGGTCATGTTCACCTACTTGAGCGACCGGGTGATTCGAGGGATGTTGAAAAGTCTTGCGCTGGCCTTGGCTTTGATCACCGCACTCTGCGTGCTCACCTTTCGTTCGCTACGTCTTGGGATGCTTAGTATGATTCCCAATGGCTTGCCGATTGTCCTCACATTTGGGATTTGGGGGATGATGGGCGACCATGTGGACTTTGCGGTCTCGATCGTTGCGGCTGCGGCGCTCGGCGTCATCGTTGATGACACCATTCACCTCATGGTCCGTTATCAACGCAGCAAGGAGAGCGGCATGGAGAGCGGCCCGGCCTTTGAAGTAGCTCTCAACGACGTCGGGCATGCGCTACTCTTTACCACAATCATCCTGGTCGTCGGATTCGGCCTGTTTATTCTTTCTGACTTCCGGTTCAATTCCAGCATGGGGCTGATGATCAGCCTCTCCATTGCCATTGCCCTGCTCTTCGACTTCCTCTTCTTGCCAGGGGTGTTGATGAAATTTGATCGGAAGACAGTCCACGATGGGGAAATGACCGGCCATCAGCCATCGGCGCCGGTTTAGGCGGAGAGATGACGATGAGCCGGAGATGAGGTGTGCGCCTCCTCCCATGATCAGCATCGCCGTGGCCTTTGTCCTGGCGTTTGTCGCTGTTCGTGAGGTGGCGGGCATGGAGCGCGACTTGAAGGTCACCGGCACATCTTATGTCGCCGTCTTTCCTGACGCGGGGAAAGGGGCGCAGGAGGATGTCGTCGCCTCGGTCCAGGTGAAACCTGACCTGGCTCTGTTCTTCAATGACGCCTGGCAGGCTGTCATCGCACCGCGATTTCGCTTCGGTATCAGCGATCCCGAGTTCAATCTCATCTCGCTCGATGATGTGTACGGTGAGTATATTGCCGATCAATTCGAGCTGCGGGTGGGATATCAGACCTTCTTCTGGGGGACAGTGGAGTCCGTTAACATCGTCGATATTCTTAATCAGAATGATTTCGTCATTGATTTTTTCGACCCGAAAACGAACAAGCTTGGGGAACCGGCGATTCGGGCGAGGCTGATCCTTGGAGAGAATCGCTTCGATCTCTATCATTTCAGTTACTTCACGCCTGCTGAGCTTCCGGGCAAGGTTAACCGGTTTAACTTTTTTGATGGCGGGCTTGATATCTCAAATGATCCCCTCTACACCAGCGGCGCTGAACGTCTCCGTCAACAGTTCGCCCTGCGCTGGGATCGCACCATCGGAACAGCCGACATCGGCCTGGCCTATTTCAACGGGTATGAAAA
>JAPUFX010000099.1 GCA_027293415.1 Candidatus Methylomirabilota bacterium | reverse complement strand
CCCAGCATCAGGCCGCTGATAGCTTCGTCGTCCGGAGCCTCCATGATCACCACGACATCGTAGTGGCCCATGGTCCAATGGATCTCCCTGACCTTTACCCTCATCTTCCCCGCCATGTCGAGGAACGCCTTGGCCCGCTTGGTCGACTCCTTCACCTTTCGGATACCCTGGTCTGTCCAGTTCAGCAGGCTGACGTAGGTCGGCATCGCCTTCCTCCTTCCGGCGCTCTAATGCGCCATGGCATCGAGATTTAGGTCGCCCTGTGCCCCAGTGATTACTTTCGGTAATACATCCTTCCCAAAAGCAAAACGCCCTAACGGGCCATGCTCCGCCCGGGAGGGCGTCTGAGTGGTTGGTGCGCCGTCGATTGTGCCGAAGGTGGGCTGGGCTTTTCACCTATTCTTCGAAAGTCCCGGTTCTTAGCCTAGGCGTGAGGTATCTGTTCATCGTCGACTGATTCCATCAGCTCATCCAAGAGGGAGCCCATTAACTTCTGGAACTCCTCGTTGGCTTGTTCCCCGATAGGTTTCCGATCGGGTTCAAGGGTCGGGCTGAAGCGGTGGCTGAACGCCCGACGGGGGATCAACCCCCGTTCAACGAACACTTCAAGAGTTGCCTCCAATGTCGCGGACATCTGGTTCAGCCCTCCGAACTCTACTTCCAGGTCATTCAATCGCTTTTCGAGACCATGAAGCTTTGCCCTCAGCTTCTGCCGCGTTCCCATTGTGCCTCTACTCATTTGTGAAAACTTCGATCCGCCGAGGCTTTCTGATAGTACAGTTCCATTGAGGCACGGCGGCTTTCGCCCATTGCCCGTACGGGTCTCCGCTTCCCTCTGGAACTCGCTCAAGAGCGCCGGGTACCGTCGCTTTCTCGTGGGAGCCGCTAACTCCAACACACATCCCTCCTGGGTCCTTCTTCCTTCATTCATTTAGTGGCTCTTCCCCCCGGGGATGGTCGCAACTCGTCGCGGGCTAGGGGCTCATGGCCTCCTCCGGCGCCAGCAGTCGCCTCACCGTATAGAGCCGGAGAGCCTGCCTTAGGGTGTCAAGGGCCAGAGTTGCGCACCGGATCCGGGCCATTGCGAGGTCTTTCCCTATTATGTTGAACAGATCGTCATAGCTAAGTTGTTCCGCCTCGGTCAGGGTTAGACCGCTGGCCATCTCGCACAGGATCGAGGCACCTGCCTGGCTGAGAATACATCCCTCCCCATCGAATGTCACCCGCACCAGCCGATCGCCATCAACCTGACCGTAGATGGTTATGACGTCGGAGCAGTCCGGGTTCCCCCCGGACCGGGCAAAGCTCGGCTGAGTCAGAACATCGCGGTTCCGCCGGCGCTTGCTGTGGTCGAGGAGGAACTCGATCCGCTCTTCCCTGGTCATTCAGACCCCTTCTCGATGGGGACGTTAACCATGTTGCCCCACTCGGTCCAAGAGCCATCGTAATTCCGGACCTGAGGGTATCCGAGCAGATAGGTGAGGACGAACCAGGTATGAGAGGAGCGCTCACCTATTCGGCAGTAAACGATGATATCCTTGTCGGGGGTGATCCCCTTGCTTGCGTACAACGCCCGGAGTTCATCCGCCGGTTTAAACGTCCAGTCAGCTTCCCGGACCGCCATCCCCCAAGGAATATTAACCGCCGTAGGGATGTGGCCGCCCCGCTGCGCCCCCTCTTGGGCGTAGCCCTCCATATGGATTAGCTCGCCCGTGTACTCCTTCGGCGACCGAACGTCTACCAGAGGCCCCTGACCGATGTGGGCCATGGCATGGTCCCGGAACGCTCGGATCGCCAGGTCGGGTTCCTTGGCCCGGTAGGTGGTGGGCGTCAATCGGGGAACCTCCTTAGTAAGGGGACGGCCTTCGTCGACCCACTTCTTCCGCCCGCCATTCATCACCTTGGCCAGGTCGTGCCCGAACAACTGAAAGATCCAGAAGGCATAGCAGGCGAACCAGTTGCTCTTATCCCCGTAGAATACAACCGTAGTGTTGTCCGCGATCCCCGCCTGCGACATAAGCGCCTCGAAGCCCGACTTGTCGAGGAAGTCGCGGCGCACAGGCTCCTGGAGCTGAGTAAACCAATCTATCTTCACCGCGCCAGGGATATGCCCCGTTTCGTACAACAGGAAATCCTCATCGGACTCAACAATACGGACACCGGGGTCTTCCAGATGGTCGGCGACCCACGCCGTCTCCACCAGCACCTCGGGTCTTACGTACGATTCCGCCATGGTTAGTTCCCTCCCCTGCGCGATTCGGTCTTACCCGGCATCGCGCCAATGACTCTCCTTACTCGTTCTCCCCTACGCTCCTGTGGCTTCAACGATCCTTTTGCCAACCGCCTAAAGAACCAGGCCCAAGTGCAGATCCGGGTTCTTAATGGCCATCAGCACGGTGAGGACTGGTTCCGCCCCGAGGGTATCCGCAAGTGGGTTTCCCCTATCCAGATCGGATCCTCGAACTCAATGGTTTCATACCTCCACTTCTACATCCGATCCGCTTACTCGGACACGATAGCTCGACACGCCAGTTCGAGCAGGCGCCGTGAGCACATCCCCACTTCTTACGTCAAACTTAGATCCATGCCAGGGACAGGTCACCACTTGCCCCTCCACAGGGCCCGTGGAAAGGGGACCACCTCGGTGAGGGCAGGTATCATCGATGGCGTGATAGCTTCCCTCGAGATTGAAAAGGGCGATTACCTTCCCGTCGACTTCCACCTTTTTCGCCTGGCCGGGCGTGAGTTCACCGGCCGTCGCCACCTTCACAAATTTTCCCATCCTGTAACCTCCTAATGACGTCCTATGATTTAAGCCGATTCTTCCGTCCGCATTCTGTTCATGGTTCCTGACACGCTGAAGGCCCCAGAATAGATGCTCCTTCTCAGCGGGGCACTGCATGTACCCCTCTCATGGTTGACAACCTCCCGGAAATCTGCAGGGTCAACAGGAGAGAACTACTTGGGGACGAGGCCTTAGCGGAAGGAAGTCCAACCTTGCTCAGTTAGCCGTGACATCGGAAGGGGCAAGAGCCATGCCAGATATCTCTACGGTTGCGGAGGAATCGGACTCTCTTCAAGGTCCTGGTATTTCAGGGATCGAGGGATTCGGACGGAAATAGACACGTCCGACGAGCCGCGTGCCATGCAGGGAATTTCTGGAGGGCAGGGAATTTCTCCCTGGTCAGATTTGGATGTGCTCACGCTGGATCTTGTGGGTCAACGCCTTGACATCGATCAGCTCTTGCTACCACGCTGCTACCAGAACACCCCGTACCGAGCATCCAGGAGCACCATCGAACGGTTGTTTATGGTCTCAATGAAGCGAAATTAGGTTCGCGGGCAAGAGAGGTCCGGTAAGCGTAAACACTAGGCTCGGGTCCGCTTCCACGCCCCTCTCAATTGGGTCGTATCTCTGGGCTGGTTCTCTTACCTCGTTTGCTGGCTCTTTGGCCTTCTTTCACTTCGTATCTTCTTACCCATTTCGCCTGTTCCTTTCCTAATTGCGCTGCTCCGGTCTTGTCGTAACGGGGCGGTATTGGCCTAGCTTCCCTCTGTCCGAGATTTGTGCGAGAACTCCCGCCGATCTAACGAGGCCTGTCCCGACAAGCCTAAGCGAAAAGCGTTAGAGTTTTTGGGTTTCGTTGTGGTAGGTTGGGCTGTGTCTCTGGCAGGCTTTGTTTCGTAATCAGCAGGTCAGGAGTTCAACCCTCCTCGCCGGCTCCAGAAACTCCCCCAGTTCCGTCCTCCAGAGAGTCTCCGAGACCCTCAAAACATTCTTTAATTCAATCGGGTCTGCCCCAGTTGAATTCACATCTTCGC
>JAPUFX010000098.1 GCA_027293415.1 Candidatus Methylomirabilota bacterium | reverse complement strand
GTCGGGAGGAGGAGAAACTCCGCGAGCTGGTCATGGACATTCTCGATTTTGTCGGTCTAGCATACCGGCAGAACGAGCTGGGCAGCGCTTTTCCTTATAGTGAGTAACGTCTTCTGGAGGTTGCCGTGGCCATGGCGGCCGATCCTTCCTTGTTGCTGTTGGATGAACTCGTATCGGGCATGAACCCCACCGAGACCGTGAGCCACCGCCAGAACCCAGAGTCATGGCCGTCTGGCACATGGGGGCGTGGGCTAGCCAAGAGGAAGAGGTGTCGGTTGTAGACCGGTGAAAAACGCTTGCAGCAACCATGCATATCGCAGAAAATGGCGACGCCTCTTATAGAGGCATGTTAATGTTTGCCTGAACCTGAAAATATGAGCTGGTTCTGCATGGGTATCAACCGCCTTTGCTGATCCCAAAGGCACGTTCGCACGGGAGGTTGTTGTGAGCCACGAGCAGAGACATCGTCCACGCCAACTCTTGGCGACCTTGAAGCAGCTCGAGTTCAAGGTGGCCGTGTCGGTTCCGGACAGTTGGATAGGCCAGTTACTCGTCGAAATTGACCACGAGCCGGGCATGACGCTGATCCGGGCAACCCATGAAGAAGAAGCGCTAGCCATTGCCTGCGGCGCGAGACTGGGCGGGGCGCGGACGGTCATGTTGATCCAGAATGTCGGTCTCACGACCATGGGGGCAGGAATGGTCTCCTTGGCGCAGCGGTATCAGTTTCCGATCCTGATCCTCGCCTCGTTCCGAGGCTCGACGCGCGACCCGATCTTCTATCACATTCCCAAAGGGCGGGTGAGCGAACCCGTGCTGCAAGCGTTGGGACTGAGGTATGCGCTGACCGACTCCACAACGCCTATCGGTCCACAAGTGGAGGAAGCGGCGGCCAATGCCGAGGAGTCGTCGCAGCCGTTTGTCTTACTCACAGCTCGGGAGGACACGTACTGGTGAACTCAACGGTCCCGACACGGGAAGACTACTACCGGGCTTTGGCCGTCTGTCTGAGCGACGATGCCCTGGTGGTCACGTCGCTGGGGAACGCCTCGTATCTATGGGCCTGCGTCCGTGACCGGCCGGAAAACTTTTACCTTGAGGACGCGATGGGGCTGGCCCTGCCCCTGGCCGTAGGCTTGGCGGTCGCCCAGCCGCGACGGAAGATTGTGTGCGTGGAAGGCGACGGGGGATTCGTCATGCATCTGGGTGCCTTGGTCACGCTGTCGGCAGTGGCTCCCAAGAACCTCACGGTGCTGCTCATGCAGAACCGGGTTCACGCTGCCTCGGGCGGACAGCCCGTGACGCATCAAGACCTGGATCTCGCGGCGCTTGCCCGCTCGGCGGGATTGCCGCAATCGGAACACGTAGAGACGGTAGCCGAGTTCCGCAGGGCCTTGCTCGCCGCCTTCGCGGCAGAAGGTCCGACGTTCTTGGCTCTGGAGGTGGTATCGGACGTGCCCGTGGTCAAACCGCCGGTTCCGTTGAATCCGGTGGTCATCAAGCAGCGGTTCATGGAGGCCATTAAGGCACCGCGTTATGTGCCTACAACATTCGGCAAAGGCGGGTTTGTGGACCCTTAGGCGATGTCTCGATATCGAGATCGGGGTCCAAGGTGTGCACGTGCCGGTGGATGTTTCTGCCGGAGATGCAAGGGAGGTAAGGAGAGATGCATAGTCGATCAAACTTGTTTTCCGTCGCCCTCGCCATTATCGTTGGCTTGAGTTTCGTAGGGCTTGGGGGGCTCAGCGCCCCGGCTGGTGCGGTCGAACCCCTGGTGGTGAGCACCTGGGTGGTAACTGGAGAGACACCCTCCACAATGCCGTCGGCAAGCGTTTCACGGCACCAACGGGGATTCCGGTCGAATACGAGGTAGGGGGGACCATCAAGCGACTCTCGACGGCCAAAGTCAACAAGGGCAATCCGCTGGTGAATGCTACCCTGACCACAACGCACGTCGGCCGTCTTTACATCTCCGGCGGGATGTTTGCACAACTGGATCTGAGCCAGATTCCCAATGCCAAGCAGGCATTCAAGGAGGCCATCCGTAGCCCGTATCACGTCGGGCTGTGGTCGTACGTCTACACCATCGCCTATCTGCCTGAGAAGATTCCGTTTGCGCCTCCCAAGTGGGCCGATCTGTGGGACTCCCGGCTGAAGAACAAGATCGCCATGCCGGACTTCGACTCGAGTCACGGAGGTCCCCTCTCCACCTGTTTCTAAGGAGTTAATGACATAATAGGCAGTTATCGGATAGTCTCAGCCCAAAACGCGCGACGGGGGGCCAGTTTGCCCTTCCGGGAACCGCTTGGGGTTGTCCCGAAGGTGGCTGTTTCGGGAATCCTCGGGGCTATGTTGGCCATCCCTCAAAAGGAAACTCCTATCATTTCCGGGGGTCATTTCATCATGCTCGGCAGCCACAGCACCACCGCGGGGAAAATGATCATGATTGCCATGACCACGAGATTCAGTCCCACGAACGGGAGGGCCGCCCGATAGATATCTCCCATGGTGGTGTCGGGTGAGGCAATGCCTTTCATGACAAACAGCGATAGGCCGAAGGGCGGCGAGATCGTCGCCAGCTCCAAGTTGAGAAGCATGATTGCGCCGAACCATACCGGGTCCCACCCCAGGGCGCTGACGATGGGCATGTATACGGGGACGGTGACCAGGACAATGGAAGTCTGCTCGATGAACATGCCCAGAAATATCAGGATAATCTGCATCAGGATGAGGATGACGATGGGATGCACGGGCAAGCCGACGGCAAGCTTCGTGAGGCTGGAGGTGACTCCGGCGAAGGCCAGAACCTGGCTGAAGGCGGCCGAGCCGGTGAGGATGACCAACACCATCACCGAGATGGAGGTTGCCGCGCTCACCGCCTTCTTCATCACCTCCCAGGTGAGCTTCCGATAGGCCGCCGCCAGCAAAAAGCAGAGCAGGGCGCCTACGCCCGCCGCCTCCGTGGGGGTGGCGATTCCCAAAAAGATGGTGCCGATGACAATGACGATGACGGATATCAGCGGTACGACATAACGAAAAGTGTTCTGGATGCGGCGCCCGATGGGTGTGGGCGACACATCGTAGGGTGGCGCCAGGGATGGCTTGAGAGTACATCTGACAATGATGTAAGTGGCGTAGACGGCGGCCAGCAGCAAGCCCGGGAGGATGATACCCACGAGGAGCTTGCCCACGGAGATTTTGCCCAGGCTGGCCAGGATGATGCCGAGGGCGGTGGGCGGGATCATGATGGCGAGGCTGCCACTGGCCAGGATGGGTCCGAGTGACATGGATTTGCTGTAGCCGCGCCTCTCCATGTCCGGCGCGAGGGTCGAGCCCAGCATGGCCACGCTGCCCATGGCCACGCCGGTCAGCGTGGCGAACAGGGCCCCGGCGCCTACAGCGAGCAAAGCCAGTCGGCCGGCAATGCGTCCCAGCCATTCGTCCAGGACATCTATCATCCTGTAGGCGACGCCGGAATAGAACATCACCGTTCCCATGAGGATGAACATGGGCACGGGCACGAGCACAAAGGTCGAGACGGAGCTGTCGATGCTGAGGATCAGTTGTTGCAAACCGATGCTTCCGCCCCAGAACACATAGACCCCGATGATGTTGATCAGCATGAAAGCGAAGGCGACCGGCAGCCCGATGAGCAGCAGGACCGTGAGGCCGCCAAAGAACAACAACATGTAGGTCCACCATTCCACCGGCAATCACCTCATTCGCTAGTGTGGACCCGCTCAGCCTTCCCGCCGCGGAGATGCAGTTGCGCCCGCCTCATGAACTGGAGAAAGAGGAAGAAGCTGCCCAGGGGAATGACGGCCAAATTGATTACTCTCGGGATCTCGATTTCAGCTGGGATGAGTATTCCCCTTTGCCAGGAATAGATGACTTCCAGCGTTCCGTAGATGGTCAAAATCAGGCAGATCAGCGCACCGAGGATGGAATTGAAGACATTCATCCAGCGCTGGACTTTCGGGCTGAGCCGGGTCACTAGGAGATCGATGGTTACGTGTTCTTCTCTTCTCAGCACCCAGGCGGCGCCGAGAAAGGTGATATAGAGCAGCAGCGTGCCGCTGATTTGGTCAACGCCCAACAGTCCTTCCCGGAGGACATACCTGAAGATGACCTTGATGGAAGTCAGCAGCATGACGACGACCAGAAGTCCGCCCGACAATGCGCCGCCGATATTCATGATGGAATCAAAGATATGTGCGATTTTTTTGCCCGCTGCCATGCGGAAGATTCCTTATCTCTGGCCCGGCGTAGGCTCCTACGGCAAGCAGAAGTCAGCCATCGGTGGATTGGCGCTCGCTTAGGTAAGGGTCTTCGCTTACCTGAGAGAGTATGCCGCTATGGCCTCGGCGGGACGAACGAAACCGACCTTGATCGAGTTCTTGGGCCGGTAGAAATGGCCCGGGAGGGGGTTGGGAATGATCGCGGGAGGAGGATTCGGACTACCGCCACGCCGATTCAGGTCCGAATCCTCCTCCTCGAAACTCCGCTCCCGGCCTCTCTCGGACCGGACAAGCGGGCCGGTGCGATTATGACATCACCTTTCGAGCCCGGCCGCGGGGAATCAGTCGTATCCCAGCAGCTTTCTGGCTTCGGCGTAATCGGCCGGGCTCATGGCTTTCTTGAAATTCGCCCACAGGGCGTCAGTGGAGGTCTTCGCCCAGCGCGCGGCCTCAGCCTTCGAGAATTCGATGACCTTCATGCCGGCCTTTTTCATGATCGCCAGCTGCGTGCTCTGGTGCGCGGAAATCCATCCTCGAGACCAGATCTGCATCATCTGTACGGAATCCATGATGATCTTTTGCAGACCCTTGGGCAGACTGTTCCACTTCGCCAGGTTCATGTTGATGCCGATGCCGTCCCGATACAGAGGGTGAAGGATGATATACTTGGACACCTGATGCCAGCCGAAGTTGGTGAAGCCGTCATAATAGGGCCAGGTGAAGCCTTCCACCGTGCCCCGCTCCAGGGCGAGATAGACTTCCGACGGAGGCAGGGTGACCGGCTCGGCTCCAACCGCTTTGACGAAGAAGCGGGTCAGCGGCGGCACCCGGGTCTTCATTCCCTTCAGGTCGGCAATGCTGCTCACCTTCTTCTGGGTGTACATAAAATGGTTTCCGGTGTCTCGATCGCCCGAGAAGCTGCCGAGGTAGCGGATGCCCTTTTTCTCGTACATCTTGACCATGAAATCGAACAGTTTATTGCCGGGTCCACCGTCGGGAACTTCCAAGCGGGACAACTCCGTGATGTAGCCCGCAGGGATGACACCCGCCCAGTAGTTCATGGCGCCATACCAGATATCAAACACGCCCCTCACCAGCGCCTCCGGCTGGTCAAAAGTGGGGACGACCTCCCGGGAGCCTTTGAACTCGATAACCAGCTTCCCCTTGGCGCGCCGGTTGACCTCTTCGATGAAGCGGATGCCTATATCGGCCGCAGAGGAGATACGCGGCGGCCAGGAGCCCACCATGACGAGCTTGATGGGTTGGGCCGCGACCGGTTTGGCCCAGCCGGAGGTCAAGAGTAGGGCCAGAAAGGCAACCCAGACGACGCTGAACAGTCCGCTCTTTTTCATTCCATCTCCCTCCAAATCTCTATTGTATCTCTCACCAGAATTGGGCCTTCGCCTGGGGACTATTGCAGTTTGTCTCCTCTTCGTCAACCTTGTGTATGGGTTCAAGACATATGAGACACTGGGGCCTTTTTTTTGAATGTCTCCAGTGCCTGGGCGGGCGTCAGGTAGTCCAGGGCCTGGTGGGGTCGAATGTGGTTATAGACTTGCTCCCACTCGCGCAGCCTGACGTTGAGCGAGGCCACCGTCCGGGGGAGCTCGTACACCTCGTAGAACTCCTCCGTGTGGGTCCTCTGCGCCCGCTCCACACGACCGTTGAGCTTGGGCGAGCGGGACGGCAGCTCGAAGAGCAAAATCTTCCGATCGGCGCACTCGGTCTCGAACTCCGCCCGGAACTCCGAGCCCCCGTCTACATGAACCGCCCGCAGCGGGAACGGCGTCCGGGCCTCAAGGGTGTCCAAAAACCGCTGGGCGCACAGGGCCATGGGACGCAAGAAGACCTCCATCACGTCCCAGCACGAGACCATGTCGCGGGCGGTGAATTGCATGACGGTGACCCCAGGAAGAGGGGAAAGCTCCAGGGTGTCCACCTGGACCAGGTCCCCGGATTGATGGGGCACATAGTCCTTGGTCTTGCGCGTGGAGTAAGGCCGCCTCACCCGACGCCGCTTCGCGCTCACCGCACGCCCTGTGGGCTCCACCAGCCGTCGGCGGCGCTTGAGATCGGCCAGGATGCGGCCCATCCTCGCGGCCGAGCTAGTCCGGCTCAAGGTTGTGCCAAGCCAGCCGACCTGCCTGTCGAGCGGCCGACCAAGTTCGAGCTGGTCATCAACTTGAAGACCGCCAAGAAGCTTGACCTTACGATCCCGCCTCAGTTTCTCGCGCGGGCGGATAAAGTGATCAAGTGAGATCGATCTATTGGCGAGGAGGTAGCTGATCAGCGGGGGGCTACATCAGGCCGCCGTTTTTGTTTCTGGTGGAGCTAGGATTCAATTAAAGCGTCGATTAATTGCGTCTGGGGATGAAATTGGCCTGTAAGTGCCCGCCAAGACATCGCTTTCTAGCCTATTGACGAGCCTCTAAGAATGTACTAGAAGCGCACCTTGAAAAGTCAGTGAGGGCCTCCCCCATCATTGATAATGCTTCTTTGTGATTTGAGGCCAAACAGAGGGACGGGAAACCGGCCTTTGGAGGGGGACAATGAACAGAAGCATTTGAAGCCAGCCACTTTTATGCGGCAATAGGGGCATTGGCCAGCGGTGTCGCCCGGGTTGTGAGCAAGGGTAAGACGAAACACGCGAGAAAATCTGGAAACCAGCTCTTGGTGGAGACTACCTCAGGTGCTCAAGGGCAGTAATTCCTCTTCGAGGCCGTCGGGGTCGGCTTTAAAGCTTCCGGTTCTGCACGCTGAAACGAACTTTTTAGTCGTTTGATACATTTGTCAATGAGGCGGTATTCAAGTATCGCTTCCGTTCACATGTTGTTTGGCCGTCGTGGTGAAGAAAATGAGTGGTATAAGGCTTGGGAAAGGGGGATTTACCCTGATCGAAATGATCTTTGTCCTTGCGATTATACTAATCTTAGTGAGCTTTATAATACCAATAGCTATGGAAAAGGTCCGGGACGTACAGTTTGCGAGGGCAAATGCTGACATACAGACCATATACACTACCCTAATCTTGTTTCAAATTGACTTAGGCATATTCCCCGTCTGTGACGACGAAAACTGTGATCCGGTCGATTTCAGCGCTCAGACCCTCAGATTCTTGGCCTTCGGCGATGGGACAGATGACATACAAGACACCTTTCCTGCGGACGA
>JAPUFX010000097.1 GCA_027293415.1 Candidatus Methylomirabilota bacterium | reverse complement strand
CAGGGAGGCCGTGAGAGTTCATCTCAAGATCGATACCGGGATGGGGCGATTAGGGATTCACCCGTCTGAGGCCGCAGCCGGTGCGCAGGCCATTGTCCATCTCCCTGGATTGGAATTGGGAGGGGTGATGACCCACTTCGCTGCTGCCGATGCGGCCGATAAGGGCCACGCGTTGGAGCAGCTTCGGCGGTTTCTCGGGGCAGTCCGGGAGATAGAGGCGGCAGGAATTGCCGTCCCTCTCCGCCACGCCGCCAATAGCGCGGCCATCCTGAACCTTCCCGAAACCCATCTGGATATGGTGCGTCCGGGGATTGCGCTCTACGGTTATCCGCCATCTCTATTCGTCTCCCAAGGCCTCCCCTGGGAGCCGGTCCTGACGTTTATGACCCGCATTGCGCAGATGAAGAAGGTGCCAAAGGGCGGGACGGTGAGCTATGGCTGTACGTACGTTGCCCCGCGGGATATCCTGGTGGCGACGTTACCGGTGGGATATGCAGACGGCTATAATCGTCTTCTCTCGAACCAGGGAGAGGTGCTCATCCGGGGTCAGCGGGCACCGGTAATCGGCCGGGTATGCATGGACTTGATAACGATAGACGTGACTGATGTGGGGGGAGTCCAAGAAGGGGAGGAGGTAATCCTTCTCGGAAGGCAGGGTGACCAAGCATTCTCGGCCGATGAGTGGGCAGCGCGCCTTGGTACGATTTCCTACGAGATCCTCTGTAATATCAGTAAGCGAGTCCCCCGTACCTACCTTTGGCAGGGAAAGATTCTCGGCGCCTGAAATTCGTCATCTTCCTGTCAATAAGACATATTGGCTTGCCAAACGGACCAGAGATTTTACCCTTCAAAAATGTTGGCTTAGGTGCCCCTATTCTTACAATCACCCCGTCCTAGTTGGCTCAAATCCATTTCAGGCATAGAAATCAACTAGAATTCAAGGGGTTGCAAGAGTCACGGGCATCCCTCATGGCCGTCTGTTCGCGTGCTCCTGGACGCAAATTAATCTCTGCGTATCTGGCATCCCCCTTGCACAAATTCGGTTATGAACTTTCGGTAAGGAGGGACTATGAAAAGCCGTCGCATCGCGGCCGTTGAGGACGGTCCCAAGCAGGATGGGCAAGACCTCAACGAATTCAATGAAGAGGAGATCAGGCAGCTTGGGGAGAGGGGGATCACCCCGTACCACCTGGCCCGTTTCCTCGAGTCCCTTCGGAACAATCTGGATCCATCCTCTCTTCGGAGGGTTTTGATCCTTTTTGACGAGAGTCAGGGGGAGGAGCAATGTTATCGCGAGTGCGTGTAATTCCTTTCGCGAGGTTCTATGTTACGCTGAGCCGCGCCCTCAACGGCGTAAGCAGTTCGGCGTTCGCGTGTCGGCTAGAGAGGGCCTTGCAAGCAGCAACTGCGAACGAGAGTGTCGTGGAAGGTGTCTTGCTTGGTCTTGGGGCAGCGACACTCTGTTTTATGCTCGCGTATGCCGTCTTCGTTCTGATCTATTGCCAAGTCGGCTTCTTTACCATGGGACTTGGCTAACTCCTCAGGGATCACATCAAGAATTCACTGGGCAAGATTCCACCCTCACATAGCAATCCTTTCCCACCCCTACAAAAAAATAGGAATGAAATTTGCTGTGGTATGATCCTTGCGGGCCCATCAGGTCGTGCGAAGCAGAGGGGGTACATGGAAGTGTTGAGGGATCTCGAGATCCTCATCCTTTCCCGTTGTCCGATCATCGCCGTTGAGACCTACGAAGAGGAGCGGGTTGAAGAGGGTCTCAAGGGTGTTGCGGCGAAACTCGGTATCCCCCTCTTTGTCTGGACTGTCACCGGAGGGCTCGAGCGTGCCGGAGAAGGCAACCCGATCTATGATAGCAAACATCCCCTCAAGGCTCTGGCTAACGTGACCGCCATCGCGGCTGAAGGGATCTACCTCTTCAAAGACCTGCACCGGTATTGGGGTGAGGCCGAGGTGGTCCGCCAACTTCAGGACCTCGCCAGGCCCTTTGCCAAGGATCGCAGGGCCCTCATCATCACCGCACCACAAATCACCCTCCCCCCCGAGCTGGAAAAGCTCGCGGCTTTCTTCAGGATGGACCTTCCCACTGAGAAGGAGCTGAAGCTCCTCGCGAAGAACGTCGTCAAGAATCTCTCCCGAGAGCACAGGATCAAGGTGGAGATATCGTCCGATGAGTTCGACCGGCTGGTGGAAGGGATGAAGGGGCTCACGCTGTTTGAGGCGGAGCGGGCCCTGACCAAGGCGATTCTCCGCGATCTGGCTCTGACACGCAGAGACCTCGAGGTCATCATCGAGACCAAGAGAGAGCTGCTTGAGAAGGAGGGGGTTCTGGAGTACTTTCCCCCCGAAGGTGGTATGGCCGAGATCGGAGGACTTGGCAGGCTCAAGCGGTGGCTTGCCAAGCGGAAGAAAGCCTTTACTCCGGAGGCCAAGCGATTTGGCGTTCCACCCCCAAAGGGTATTATCCTCTTGGGAGTGCAGGGCTGCGGCAAGAGCATGGCCGCAAAGGCGGTGGCGAGGGAGTGGAGGCTGCCGCTGCTCAAGATGGAGCCGGGACGACTCTACGACAAATACGTTGGCGAGTCAGATAAAAACCTCGACAAGGCCCTGAAGATGGCAGAACGCATGGCTCCCTGTGTGCTGATGATTGATGAGATCGAGAAGGGCTTTGCCTCGACGGGAAGCTCGGAGGCGGATGCCGGGCTCTCCAAGCGGATCTTCGGTCGGCTCTTGGGGTGGCTGCAGGAGCGGAAAGGTCCCGTATTTGTCGTCGCCACCTGTAATCAGATTGCAGGATTGCCGCCGGAACTGATGCGCAAGGGGCGCTTTGATGAAATTTTCTTTATCGACCTGCCTCACGCGGACGCCCGGAAGGAAATCTTTGCTGTTCACTTAAAGAAGCGAAAGCGCAATCCCGCAGCCTTTGACTTGGGCGCGCTCGCTCAGGCATCAGAAGGGTTTAGCGGCGCCGAGATCGAGCAGGCCGTTGTCTCTGCTCTCTACACCGCCTTTTCCCGTGACACCGACGTCGATACCTCCCTCCTCATTGATGAACTTAGGGCCACTATACCCCTCTCCGTGATCCGGGAGGAGGACATCACAGCCCTCCGCGCGTGGGCGCGGGGCCGGACGGTGATGGCAAGCTGACTTTGCACGCGTCGATTCTTGCGATTACCCGGGACCTGCTCTTCTGTGGCTGACGGCTCGACTGTCTTCGACCCTGAGGCTCAGACCCGAAGGGAGCTCGCCGAAGTCTGCTGACAGCCGATAGCTAACTGCTGTAGCTCTAGGCGGGACGGGCGAGAAGAATAACAAGCATCCACGAGAAGTGAAAGTCGCCGCCTACCTCGCGGATGCGGAAAGCTTCCCGGACCGCGGGGGAAGCCTCGGTGAATCGCCGGCGGAGTTCGGCCACCACGTCGGGAGGGGAACCCGAAGTTCGAACCCAATCCGAAAAGACCAATTCAGTCCGGTGGGAAGTCGTCAGCTCCTCCAGGGTGAACCCCGTGTCCGCAACAAACCTCCGCCACTCTGAAGGCGTGTAATTCTGCACATGGGTGGGGTCCCGAAGCCGCTCGATCTCTTGGTGCCACATGTAAGGCTCCGGTTCTTCCGGACTGGAGGAGTCCGTCAGGGCGAAGCGCCCCGTGGGACGGAGGATCCGATGGATTTCTCGAAGGAAGGCAGGGACCGAGGCGAAATGGTGGGGGGCAATGCGACAGGTGGTGATGTCAAAGGTTTGGTCTCGGAAGGGCAGCGCCTCGGCAGCTACTTGAAGGAAGCGAATGTTTCGGAGTTGCCGCTCGACTGCCAAGCGCCGGGCCTCTTGTAGCATCGTTGTTGTGATATCGGTGGCCACCACCTCACCCGCGGCTTCGGCGAATGCAAAGGCGGTAAACCCTGTCCCCGTAGCAATGTCCAGGACCCGATCAGCGGATGTGGGCTTTCCCCAATTTACCATCACCCCCAGGCTTGTTCCTGTCGCATGGGGGCGGCTCACCGCATAACAGGCAGCCTGATGGCCGAACTGTCGTCGGACCGCTTTTTCGGGGCTGTCTTTCTTCATACGTCGAAGATATCACCTCAGTCAATATGGGGCAACTCTGCCTCCCCACCCTTGAGTTTGAGAATCTCCCCGGCGGTAACGTTGAGGAGGTTCTTTCGCTGTGATACAGTCAGCCGGGCAGGAGTGAAAAGTGATTTCGGAAGCTCGCGAACACTTAGCAGCCGCCCGGGAAGCGGCAAAAGAGGCGGGTCGGATCCTCATGGAAGGATTCGGCCGCCGTCCGGAGGTCTATTACAAGGGGCGGATCAATATCGTCACCGAAATCGACCGCCGGTCGGAGGCTTCCATTGTCGCTTTTCTGCACCGTCGCTTCCCTGACTACACCATCCTTTCCGAGGAGGGTCAGGGGTACGAAGGGAAGGGTGGGGCGAGCTGGATCGTCGATCCCCTTGATGGGACCACCAACTATGCCCACGGATTTCCCTTCTTTGCGGTCAGCATTGCGCTGCAGCAACAGGGTCAGCTTCGTTGTGGAGTGGTATATGATCCCCTGAGGGAGGAGTGGTTCACGGCCGTTCAGGGGGGTGGAACCTCCCTTAATAATGAGCCGATTCACGTCTCTGACACCGACGTGCTGGTTGAGGCGCTTCTCTGTACAGGCTTTCCGTACGAACTGAAAGAACATTTCGAGATGAACCTGAACCACTTCCGGAATTTCAGCATGCGGGCCCTGGCGGTGAGGCGTCCCGGCGCTGCGGCCTTAGACCTTTCGTATGTGGCGGCGGGGCGGCTCGACGGTTTTTGGGAGTTCCAGCTCAAGCCCTGGGATATGGCTGCTGGTGCCCTCCTGATTACGGAGGCGGGAGGAGTAGTCAGCGACGCCGGGGGAGGCCCCCTTGATATTTTCGGTGACGAAATCGTCGCCTCCAACTCGCGAATCCACCAGGCAATGCTCGATGTCCTCGCCCTCCCTCCCGCCTGAACCTCTCCGGCAAATAGACACCCTCTGGCGGACCACCTCAGAACCGTTTGTCTAGGGCACCCACAGGTCGGCCAGGGTTTTGAGACAGCCCCGGAGTTCCTGCCGGTAGTACCGTGGTAGCAGTGCCTTGGAACCACCTGATTTTCCTGGGGCCGGTGGGGTGAATCTGATTACCAATTAGCAGGTCAGAGGTTCGAATCCTCTTGGACGCACCACCAAATCAGCCACAGTCGCCGTCCCAATTACGCATTTCCGTCATTTCTTTTTGCCTCGTCGGGTAGGTATCGCGCATGACCTGCGGTAAAGCCGAGGGAGGCTGTCGGATTGCAAGACGTGACCACAACCCCGACTTCAGGAACACCCCTCCAACCGCCAACTTCCACTGAGCGGGCCAAGTCAACTCTTTGTTTTCCTTGAAGTTTCCTGATCCGTCCTATACGATACCAGCCATCGAGAATCCCAGATGGACATGGCGAACCTCCTAGGTTATTAGGACGTCGCTGGCGGTGGCATATAGCAAATCGGACGCTGGACGCCGACCACTTGTCCATTCGACAAAGGGGAAAAACTAGGTGCCGCCGCGTATCCCCGAACGGATCAGGCGGGCAATTCTTGATTCGGCATATGACATGACAGTCCACGCAGTTGAGGAGATGGCAGAGGACACCCTGGATCTCACGGATGAGGAGACCGCGATCCTCAACGGCAGACTAATCAAGAGAGAGAAAGACGAATCACGCGGGACACGGTATACTGTTCACGGGACAGGAGCAGATGGAACCACGCCTGTGGGGACCGTGGGCCGATTCACTGAGAGTGGCCGCTATCTCATCATTACCGTGTACGAGGTAACGGAGCCTGAGACATGACGAGCAAATTTGAATATCGTTGCGAGTATTGCGATGGGACCGTTCGAGAGAAGGTCGTGGAGCGTGAAGCCTTCAAGCACAAAGAGGGCTTTGTGATCCTGGAGGATGTGGTGATTGGGGTTTGTGACAAGTGTGGGAATCGCTACTACTCGGCAGATACCCTTAAACGGGTAGAGGCAATTGCCACGGGCAAGATCCCCCCAGAACGTACGGAAGAAGTCCCCGTGGCCCATGCCCCGTGAAGCTTGACACGTTGGTCGATCTTCAGATTCCGTGGCCAATGGGAAGGCTTTATTGGGTTTACAGTTCTTGTTCCCAGAGCAAATCGCAATTCGCACGCCTGACCCCGATCACTTCCTCCGTCGGATAGTGGCTATATTTTTTCCTGCTGTTTTTGATCGCAATTCACTCCGGGAAATATGAATGTACCGATTGGGAGGAATGCTGAATGAAGCAGTTGAACGTCTCTAAGATTTTTGAAGAATTTAATAAGGACGGGATCCTAACTCAGATGGAAGGTAAGGACGTCCAGGTTAAAAGCGTAGCTGCTGCAGATGATTGTGGACCAGGGGACCTTGTTTTTGCTGAAGAAGAAATCTATGCAAAACTTGTCGTCGAAAGGGGTGCCTCAGCAGTGGTGACCTCCCCGAAGCTTGTCAAAGAAATTGGGGGTACCCAGCAGATCACCATTCTGACGAGCCCCAATGTCAAGCTTGCAAGAGCCTTAATCTGTCAAAAGTACTTCGATCGTGAACTTCGTCAAGCGGATGAGCCCAGTATCCATCCTTCGGCGGTGATTCATGAGAGTGTCGAGGTTCCCAGGGATGTTGTCATTGGACCACGCGCGGTGGTTGGACCTCGTGTGCGGCTCGGCGATCACTGTGTTCTGATGTCAAACGTGGTCGTTGAAGAAGATGCTGTCATTGGGGACCATGCAATTCTCCATCCTTCGGTCGTGGTTGGATTCGGTTGCCGCGTCGGACAAAACGTCATTATTCGGTCGGGCACGATCATTGGCTCTGAAGGCTTTGGGTTTGCACAAGACGAGAAGAGAAAACACCACCGGATTCCACAGATGGGGAAGGTGGTCATCGAGGACCGTGTGGTGATCGGAGCCAACTGTTGCATCGATCGCGGGACCTTCCACGATACGCGAATCGGGGCGGGAACAATTATGGATAATCTTTGCCACATCGCGCATAATGTTGAGACCGGGGAAGACTGTATTCTCATGGCTATGACCTGTATTGCCGGCTCGACCCGATTGGGCAACCGAGTAATTACTAGCGGTCAGACCGGCATCCTTGATCATGTTGATGTCACCGACGACACGGTGCTTTTGCACCGCGCGGGTGTCACGAACGACGTTAAGAAGCCAGGGTTGTATGGCGGGGCGCCTATTCAACCGCTTAGGGAGCATATGAAGAACCAAGCCGTGATCCGCCGCTTGAGCGACATGCGCGCTGCGATCATGGAACTTAAAAAGAAAGTGACCGATTTGCAGTCAACGGAATAGGTAGACGAAATAAGCCAGCCCATTACTGCCAAGACGTCTTATTCGGAACAGGAAGTGCTGAGTTATTGTCTGCAGGATCATTGGACGAAACGGTGATTGCCAGCGCCTCCTCTTCTTATTATGTTCGACCGAGTTCCGTGCCCGTGCCAAAACATGGGGTCAAATCTGCTCTTGACTCATCTTTGGTCAAGCGTGACGAAATCGTCGCCTCCAACTCGCGAATCCACCAGGCAGTGCTCGATGTCCTTGCCCTCCCCCCCATCTGATCCTTTCCGGCAAGTAGGCGTCTTGAGGCGGACCACCTCAGAACCGTTTGTCCAGGGCACTCACAGGTCGGCCAGGGTTTTGGGACAGCCCCGGAATTCCTGCCGGTAGTACCGTGGTAGCAGTGCCTTGGAACCACCTGATTTTCCCTGTTGCCGGCGGGGTGGATCTGATTAGCAATCAGTAGATCGGAAGGCTAGCCACCGATGTCATAGAAGGTCTCTCCTCCTGTGATCCCCCCCTTTTCCGAACGTTTTGCCGTACGTCAAACGAGGTCTCTTCCCGAGGGGAAGGTTTACGGCATAGGGGATTTGCCTATGCAAACCATGGTAGTTTCGACGATGGGGAAAACAGGGCTAGCATTGATTGACATTCCAAGGCTTTTCTAATAGCGTACAGAGATTGTTCTCGACCGCACCCTATGGGCAAGCCCGAACGGACGAGCCATCACTCAAGGCGTTAACAGGTGCGTTTATCGTGTCGATCCTGGGCGTGGGACGGGTGGAAGACGCGGTGAGCTGCAGCTTGTGCCATAGGCGGCAAAAGGAAAGGGGGAGGGAACGTCGGTGAAAGGCAGGACCCCAAAGCAGTTTCATCTCATTATTATCAAGCCATCACATTACGATGATAATGGCTACGTGATCCAATGGATTCGTTCTTCCATCCCGTCAAACACCATGGCAGCGATCTACGGCCTCGCCCTGGATTGCGCCGAGCGGAAAGTCCTTGGTGACGATGTTCAGATCACGCTCACGGCGCACGACGAGACCAATACCCGTATCAGGGTAAGACGTCTGGCCCGATTGGTGCAGAAATCGGGCAGGTATGGTCTGGTCGCGCTGGTCGGCGTACAAACCAATCAATTTCCCAGAGCCGTGGACCTCGCGCTTCAATTTCTCGATCAGGGCGTCCAGGTGTGCATCGGCGGTTTTCACGTGAGTGGCTGCCTCGCCATGTTGCGTGATGTCCCGCGGGATCTACAGGAGGCAATGGATCACGGCATTTCACTTTATGCCGGTGAACTCGAGGGGCGGCTGGAGAACTTACTCCAGGATGCGTACGGCAAACGATTGAAGCCACTCTATAACTTCATAGAGGATCTGCCGAGCCTCGACGGGCGGCCCGTGCCGTACCTCCCAGCCCGCCTCATTCACCGGATGTCGGGGACACGAACCAGTTTCGACGCAGGCCGCGGCTGTCCCTTTCTGTGTAGCTTCTGCACCATCATCAACGTCCAGGGACGCAAATCCCGCTATCGCACTCCGCGTGACATCGAGGAGATCATCAGGACCAACGTCGCCCAAGGCATTAATAAGTTCTTCATAACCGATGATAACTTCGCCAGAAACAAAGTTTGGGAAGATCTGTTCGACCGGTTGGGCGAGCTACAAGAGGAAGATGGCATCGACTTCAAGATCACCATCCAGGTCGACACCCTCTGTCACCAGATCCCGTGTTTCATCGAGAAGGCGGGACGCGCGGGTGTCGACAGGGTGTTCATCGGTCTCGAGAGCATTAATCCGGAGTCCCTAGAGGGATCGAGAAAACACCAAAACGACATTACCAAATATCGGGACATGCTGCATGCATGGCACAGCATCGGTGCGCTCACGTTTGCCGGATACATCCTGGGTTTTCCCACTGACACGGCCGAGAGCATTCTGAGGGACATTCGCATCATCCAGCGGGAACTCCCGGTCGATTTACTGGAATTCTTTATCCTCACCCCCCTTCCTGGATCGCAAGACCACAAAGAGCTCTACGAACGCGGTGTGCCGTTGGATCTGGACATGAACAATTACGATACAATCCACGTGACCGCCCCTCACGCCCGAATGTCGAAGCAGGAGTGGTTAGACGTGTACGAAAAGGCATGGGACACGTACTACACGCCGGATCATGTCGAGGCGGTCGTGCGCCGAGCGAGGGAATGGGGCGTCAGCGCGAATAAGATCAAGTGGATGATGCTGTCATTCCACGCCGCTGCCAAGATCGAACGCGTACACCCGCTGGACGCCGGCCTCTTTCGACGTAAGTACCGACGCGATCGACGACGAGGCCTGCCCTTGGAGAATCCCCTGATCTTCTACGGCGGGTACCTATGGGAAATCGCCGATAAACTCATCCGTTTCCTGGGGATGTACAGGGACTATCAGCGGGCTTTCCGTCGGGCCATGAAAGGTACATCGCGACCCGCCGCCACGGATGTGGCCATGCAGCCGGTTCAGGCAAAGGAACTGGATGAATTGGAGCTCTTCACGGTGACGGATGCGGCCAGATCTGTGGCGCATAAGACCAAGCAAAAAGCAGAGAGGAGAAAGGCGGCCGCAGCACGCTGAACAAGCCGCTCATGGCCGGCTAGGCGATCGGGCTGCCCGAGCGGGACTAGCAGGCGAGGCCGATCAGTCTTGAT
>JAPUFX010000096.1 GCA_027293415.1 Candidatus Methylomirabilota bacterium | reverse complement strand
GGCGGTCATCTTCCGCTTCGGGAGGTTAGCGAAGGCCATCTTTAATCCCGGAGGGGAAGGGAACGGGCCGGGGATTGTACTCCTCATTCCCCTCATCGATAAGATGGTCCGTGTCAGCCTGCGGATCGTGGCGATGGATGTTCCGTCCCAGGACGTCATCACCAAGGACAACGTCTCGGTGAAGGTAAACGCCGTCATCTACTTTCGGGTGGTGAACCCGGACTCCGCCATCGTCGAGGTAGAGGACTATCTCTACGCCACATCCCAGATTGCACAGACTACCCTGCGGAGCGTCCTCGGGGAGTCAGAGCTGGATGAGCTGCTGGCCGCGCGAGAACAGATCAACCACAAGCTCCAACGGATCATCGACGAGCACACCGATCCCTGGGGGATCAAGGTGACGGCGGTCGAGGTCAAGCACGTCGATCTGCCGTCCGAGATGCAGCGGGCCATGGCGCGGCAGGCAGAGGCCGAGCGGGAGAAACGGGCCAAGATCATCCACGCGGAAGGGGAGCTCCAGGCCTCGGACAAGCTCTCGGAGGCTGCCCGGATCATGGCGGCCGAGCCGATCACCATCCAGCTCCGGTACCTCCAGACTTTGACAGAGATCGGGACTGAACAGAGCTCGACCATCGTCTTTCCTCTCCCGATTGATCTCATCGCCTCCCTCGCCAACCGGCGGGCCGAGTCCTCCTAAAGAAGGGGCACCAACCTAGGGAGACGGGCCCGCAATTGAGGACGGATGAAGACGGCGGATGTCCTGATCATCGGTGGGGGCATCATCGGCTGTTCGATCGCCGCCGAACTGTCGCGAGCCCAGGTCCGGGTTCTCCTGCTCGAACGGGATCGGATCGGGTGTGAGGCCTCGGGAGAGGCCGCAGGAATGCTGGCCCCTCAGGCCGAAGACATTCCCTCCGGTCCGTTTCTGGACCACTGCCTCAAAAGCCGGGAGATGTTTGGCCCGCTGCAGGAGTTGCTCAAGGAAGAGACCGGAATCGATATCGAATACGTCCGCTCCGGAATTCTCTATCTCCTCCTGACCGAGGATGATGAGTTCCAGGGAAGGCGGATGTTTGATGAGCAACGCGCCCGCGGACTCAAAGTGGAACGGTGGGATCGCCAGCAAGTGCTGGAGGCTGAACCCCAGGTGACCCCCACAGTTCGGGGAGCTTTCTACTTCCCCGACGATCACCAGGTCCAGAACGCTCGCATGGTTCGGGCCCTGTCCATCCTCGGAGCCCAACGAGGGGTCCAAATTATGGAAGGAGCACCCGTCACCGGTTTCGTGCGGGATAAGGATAGGGTACTCGGGGTTCGCTCCGTCGCCGAGACCTACTATGCAGGGAAGGTGGTTATCGCCGCCGGGGCCTGGTCAGGAGGCATCGGTGAGCTCCCAGATCAGCAGATCCCCATCCAGCCGGCCCGCGGGCAACTCCTCTCTCTGGAAACCCGAGGGGATTTCTTTCGTCACATCCTCTACACGCGAGAGGCCTATCTGGTCCCACGCCCCAACGCGGAGTTGATCGTCGGGAGCACCGTGGAGTTTGCCGGATTTGAAAAACACGTGACGGTCGGTGGCATTGAGGCTCTCCTAGCAGCGGCGAGGCGACTTGTCCCTGCCCTGGGAAGCCGGCCGATCCTCAAGGCCTGGGCAGGTTTTCGTCCCTGGACTCCCGACGAGCTGCCGTATCTTGGCGATGTGCCAGGCTCTCCGGGTCTCTATATCGCCTCAGGTCATTACCGGAATGGGATCCTGTTGGCCCCGGTGACTGGCCAGCTCATGGCCGAGTTGCTCCTTGAGGAGCAGTCTTCTCTTCCCCTGGACCCCTTTCGACTGAACCGATGAATGTTCGACGCCTCCACCGTTGGGATGTCCCACCCGCCGAGGCAACCCGGATTCAGCAGGTGCTCAGACGGCGCCTGGACGTCAGAGACTATCGCGGAGCCATCCACACCGTCGCCGGACTGGATGTCTCTTATGACAAGCACTCCTCCACGGTCTACGCCGCGGTGATCGTGATGCATCTCAAGAATCATCAGATCCTGGAAACGGCCACCGCGGTGAGTCAGGCCACCTTTCCGTACATCCCAGGCCTGCTCTCATTCCGCGAGTCTCCGGCCGTCCTGAAAGCCTTCAAGCAGATTCACCACCGGCCCGATTGTCTTCTCTGTGATGGACAGGGGATCGCACATCCCCGGCGGTTCGGCCTAGCCTGCCACTTGGGTTTGTTGCTGAACCTCCCATCCATTGGCTGCGCCAAGAGCCTTCTCGTGGGGGAATATCGCGAGCCAGCGCAACACCGAGGGAGTTCTCAGCTTCTTTACGACAAAGGGGAACAGGTAGGGATCATACTGCGAACCAGGGATAGGGTCGAACCGGTCTACGTCTCTCCCGGCTATCGGATGAGCTTCGACCGGGCGCGCAAGGTTGTTCTGCGGGCGAGCGGAGACTACCGGCTTCCCGAGCCGACCCGCCAGGCCCATCTCCTGGTGAACGCACTGCGGCGACATGCCAATCGATCCGCGTTGAGGTCTCACCGGAGTTCTCGATCAGAAAAGAGTGTTGAAACCATAGCTCGTCGGGTCCAGAGACAAGACGCGGGCCACCAAGTTCGGTCGAGCAAAGGGGGGAAGGCCTTTTATCCGACCTCAAAACAAACGCATCTGGGAAGACACTGAGGAAGGAGGAAAGCGATGAAACGTATCGGGATCGCGGTCCTGACCACTATCATCCTGGGGGCGGGGGTCGCCACGGCCCAGCAGGCGCCACCCATACCCCCCGAGCCGAACGCCACGACCGTGCGGAAATCAAAGCCGGGTCGCTATGTCTTTTACCCGGCCGAGGACAAAAGGTCGTTAGAATATCTTTTGGACACGGCGACCGGAGACATGTGGGTGATCTCCAGGGACCCGGACACCAACTATGTCTACCTCGGTTTCGTCCCCAAAGGGCCGAGCTTTACGTTTCAAGATATCCTCCAGCAGAAACAGCAGAGGGGGATTTCCCCCTAGCCGTGATCTCGAGACGGCGCGATGGCTGAAAGACAGCAGAAAAATGTCTGGGCCTTCGATAAGCCCTTTGCCAAGGCTTTCCCCGAACTGGCCGATGCGGTGGTCGAGTGGGAAGCGTGGACTCGAGACCTCGCCGATACCGGTTCTTCGCGAGGGCGGTTCACCATGGGTGTCAGCACCGGTTACTTTCAAGGGTGTGTCCGCTGTCACCATCTGGAGTGCCAAGCAGGAGGATTTGAGATCGAGCGGATCGTGGATGAGATGGTCCAACAGCGGGAGCAGGCCCGGGAGGGGATTCTCGTTTGTCCCGGCTGGATCGGGGATCGGAATCAGGTCCCCTGCGTCAACAGCATCACATACAGAGTCGGCCTGAAATACCGAGCCCGGACGCCCTCCAAGGAACCGCGCAACTGAAAGGGCTCGACACCGTTGCCTCTGTTATATATATTTGTCTGCCGCATGGGGGGTTAGCTCAGTTGGGAGAGCGCTGCCTTCGCAAGGCAGAGGTCGGGGGTTCGAATCCCCTACCCTCCACCACGTGAATCCAGCGACTTAGCAGTAGGAAGGTTTCCCTGAAGAGTCGGATTCACAGTCACTTTGCCCAAATCTTTGCCCTGTTCGGCTAGTTTGCCCAAATTTTCCAGCCCGTTTCCACTCTCATACCTGGCTAGTTTCTCAGCCCCCTCCCGCATCATGACTTCATCCACGATGGCATAGCGACGGTAGATGGCCTCGGTCTTGTGACCCACCATTTTCATCGCCGTGGAGCGGGGGACGCCAGCCCGTTCGAGGTTCCGTACAGCCGTCCTTCTGAAATCGTGGGGAATACGTCCTGGTTGCCCCGCCTTCTTACAGGCTGTTTTCCATGATCGACGAAAGCCCCTGATTGGCTCTCCCTCACGATGAAACACCCAAGGGATGATCCGTCCCTGCTCCCGCTGTAGGGCCTCGGTGTGGGCTCTCTGTTGCTCCAGTGTAGCCCGGACCATCGGGGTCATGATGAAGGTGCGTCCCTCGCGGTTCTTGGTCGTGCCAGGCTCCAGTCGTACTGTACCGGCATTGAGGTCCACCTGTCGCCACTGTAGGGAAAGGATC
>JAPUFX010000095.1 GCA_027293415.1 Candidatus Methylomirabilota bacterium | reverse complement strand
ACGCGTGCACCGGCGGCGCGACACAGTTGCACGGTGAGATAGCCCAGGGCACCCAGGCCGATGACACCCACTCGCCCCCCAAGTTCCACCTCGGCTCTCCGCACCCCCTGAACCGCAATGGCGCCGAGCGTTACGGTGGCGGCTGCTGCGACGTCGACTCCCTCAGGGATAGGCACCACTAGGTTCCGTGGCACAGCCACTGCCTCAGCATGACTCGCGAACCCGGCCCCTCCGCACGCCACGGGCTCACCGATTGCGAGGTCTTCGATCCCCTCCCCGAGCTCAGTCACCCACCCGGCGCAGCTATACCCGGGGAGCGTGCCGAACGTGAGATGCTGCTGTGCCAGTCGCACTGCCGTTCTCACCCCCTGGTCTCGCATCACCGACCAGCCCTTGCGCAGCCGGGCCGCGTACCCCGAAACGTTCCGGACCATGCTCAGAGAACCCCGGGACCCCAGAGTGACCAACTCCGTCCCCGGGCTGATGCACGAGTAGGCCACCTGGACCAGAACTTGCCCCGGTCCAGGGACAGGGGCAGGAACCTCTTCGATGACTGCCTGTCCCGCGCGAATCATTACCTGTTTCATGTGATTCGGGCCATAACAGGCCTGCGAGGAGCCGCTGTCGGCTTTGTAACACCTAAGATCGCTGCGATCCGATCGGCGGCATGCCCATCCCATCCCTCGGGAAGAATCCCACGCGGCCAGTCCCCGGCGAGAGCCCGATGGGCGGCCCCAAGAACACGCTCCGGATCGATACCTACCACAGCATTGGTACCCATCGTGACCGTAACGGGACGTTCCGTACACTCACGCAAAGTGAGACACGGGACCCCCAAAGCGGTCGTCTCTTCCTGAACGCCACCGGAATCAGTCAGGACCAGGGCGGCCGTGGCCATTAGTCCAATGAAATCAAGGTAGCCAAGAGGCTCTATGAGGCGGAGATTTTTCCGCCCCAACAATATGTCTCCCAGGCCGAAACTCTCGAGCCGCATTCGGGTACGAGGGTGGAGCGGAAAAACGACTGGACATTCTTGCTGAAGAACTTCCAGAATCCTTAAAATGGTTCCCAGCGTGCTCTCATCATCAACATTGCTTGGGCGATGCACGGTGCAAACCGCGTAAGGACCCGACTTTAGCCCTAGACGCCCCGCAACATCGCGGTCTCGGGCGGCGCCTTCGTATTCACGCAGGCTATCAATCATTACATTGCCTACGCGGAAGATCCGATCTTCGGGAGCCCCTTCTCGCCGGAGGTTCTCGTCGGCATCCGGAGAAGGGGTGAACAGATAATCAGCCACGGCATCGGTAAGGACGCGGTTAATCTCCTCTGGCATTGTCCGATCAAAGCTGCGAAGCCCGGCCTCAACGTGCGCGACCGGCACACAACATTTCGCCGCTGCGAGGGCGCATGCAAGCGTCGAGTTCACATCTCCGACGACGACCACCCCCGCCGGCGATTCTCTGAGAACCACCTCCTCAAACGCCGCGAGGATCCGCCCCGTTTGCTCACCGTGATTCCCGGAGCCAACTCCGAGATAGATATCGGGCTCGGGCAGGGCAAGCTCTTCAAAGAAAGAAGCCGACATACCGTAGTCATAATGTTGTCCCGTATGTACGAGAACAACCCCGACGCCGGACACATTCTTCAATGCCCTTATCACGGGGGAAATCTTGACAAAGTTCGGTCGTGCTCCGGCAACCACTAGGATACGCACGAGTCAACCCCGACATCAGCACCCAACTGAGATCGATACCATGCGACGGTCCGCTCTAGACCTTCCCGAAAAGGGGTGCGCGCCCGGAACCCAAATGCCTCCCAGGCCCGGCTCGTATCCAGTGACCGCCTTGGCTGTCCGCTCGGCTTGCTGGTGTCCCAAACTACCCTGCCCTGGAATCCGGTGATCTCGACGATCAGTTCGACGAGCCCCTTGACAGAGATTTCAAACCCAGCCCCGAGATTCACGGGCTCCGCTTCATCGTGCCGTTCCGTAGCCAAGACGATCGCCTCTGCACAGTCCTCAACGTAGAGGAACTCCCGCGTGGGTGTACCATCCCCCCAGCAGACGATCTCAGGATCCCCCCGCTTGACAGCCTCCAGACACTTTCGGATGAGCGCCGGGATCACGTGGGAAGTTTCGGGATCAAAATTATCGCCGGGACCATACAGATTCACCGGCAAGAGATGGATCGCATTAAAGCCGTACTGCTGACGGTACGCTTGCCCCTGGACGAGGAGCATCTTCTTCGCGAGCCCGTAAGGGGCATTCGTCTCTTCGGGGTAGCCGTTCCAGAGATCCTCTTCCCGAAAGGGGACCGGCGTGTACTTGGGGTACGCGCAGATCGTCCCGATTGCTACAAACTTCTCGACCCGTGCTTGCCGCGCATACTCCATTAACAGCGAACCCATGACGAGGTTCTCATAAAAGAATCGGCCAGGATTTAGGCAGTTCACCCCGATACCCCCAACCACGGCCGCGAGGTGGATCACCACCTGTGGTCGCACGTCGCGGTAAAGCTGCTCTACAACCCCTTCCCGCGTCAGATCATAATCGCTCCGGCGCGGCACCACGACCTCTTTGCACCCACGCTCCAGAAGGGTTCGAACTACGTACCTTCCCAGAAAGCCTCCCCCACCCGTTACCACGATCCGCTTGTCGCAGAGCTCCATCATGGCTTCCTAAGCCACCTTAGCCGACCATCAGCGACGCCCCGCTTCCCTTCTCCCAGCGCAGGAAGGCCGACTGCCTCCAGATCCGTGTCCACCATGATCCTGACGAGCTGGTGGAAAGTCACCTGAGGTTCCCAACCGAGCCGCCGCTTGGCTTCGGACGAATCTGCCTGAAGAAAGGAAACCTCCGTCGGCCGGAAGTACCGTGGATCGATCTCAACATATTGGCGCCAGTCCAAGTTCGCGTAGCCAAAGGCCTCCTCCACAAATTCCCGCACCGAGTGGCTCTCTCCCGTTCCAAACACGAGATCGCCAGGTTGGTCCTGCTGAAGCATCAGCCACATCCCCTCGACGTACTCTGGTGCGTAACCCCAGTCACGGCGGGCATCAAGATTTCCGAGGAAGAGTTTCTTCTGGCCACCCGCGAGAATCTCTGCCACGGCACGCGTGATCTTCCGAGAGACAAACGTCTCACCCCGCCGGGGAGACTCGTGATTGAACATGATTCCGTTACAGGCGAAGAGCCCATAGCCCTCCCGATAATTTACAACCATCCAGTAGGCGTACACTTTCGACGCCGCATACGGGCTCCGTGGACGGAAGCCATCCTTCTCGCTCTGCGGAACTGAAGCGTCCCCGAACATCTCGCTGCTCGAGGCTTGGTAGAGTTTGCACTTCACGCCGCTCTTCCGAATCGCTTCCAGCAAACGGACCGTCCCAAGCCCCGTGATATCCCCCGTGTAATCAGGCATGTCGAAGCTCACCCGTACGTGACTCTGGGCGCCCAGGTGATACACCTCGTGGGGACGGATCTCATACAAGAGATTGGTAAGCCGGCTCGAGTCCGAAAGGTCACCATAGTGAAGCCGTAAGCGAGTCTCTGGTTCATGCGGATCCAAATAAAGGTGCTCGATCCTTTGTGTGTTAAACGTACTGGCCCGGCGGACGACCCCGTGAACTTCGTATCCTTTGGACAGCAGAAGCTCTGCCAAGTAAGAGCCGTCTTGCCCGGTAATGCCTGTGATCAGGGCGCGGTTCATGGCCGTACGCCTACTTGAGCTTCAGTCGATTCGCACACAATGCTCTGTTTTGCCATCCCGCACAGGTTTCAGGTTGGTTTATGGCGGAGAGGCTGCTCGTGCTAAAGTTTCCAGTAAAGAACCTCTAGATTCACTTTGTCCTTGTTTCCCCCGAGCGGCAACGCACCCTTTACATCTACGAATACGCCACGCCCATCTCGGTCCCGGAGCAGGGCGAGATATGCCTCCGGCCCCTTCTCTCGAAAGGGCTGATGGGGAACGGCGAGGACCACCGCATCGTATTGGGGTTGGTCGAGTTTATTGGGCTTATTGCGTTTATTGGGTTTATAGGGTTCATTGGGTTGATGGGCTTGAAATGGATCTGATACGGCTTTCAGCTTTAGCTTTTGCAATTCTGCCGCGTCCACCAATGGGTCGTAAACCACAACCTCGGCCCCATAGGTTTCAAGCTCCCGGACCAGTTCCACAACCCGGGTATTCCGCACGTCACGAACATTCTCTTTGATTGCAACCCCGAGGACGAGGATCCGGGCCCTCTGCACAGCCTTTCCGGCGCGGATCAGGAGCTTGACCGTCTCATGCGCCACGTAAAGACCCATGGAGTCATTGATTCGCCGGCCGGCGAGGATCACTTCCGGGTGGTAGCCGATCTCTTGGGCCTTGTATGTCAGATAGTAGGGATCCACAGGGATGCAGTGGCCACCGACCAGGCCAGGCTCAAACGGCAGAAAGTTCCACTTAGTCCGGGCCGCCTTCAGAACCTCGTGGATATCGAGACCCATGCGGTGGAAGAGCATGGCGAGCTCATTCATCAAGGCAATGTTCAGGTCTCGCTGGATATTTTCGATCACTTTGGCCGCCTCGGCGGTCCGGATATCGGGTGCCTTGTAAACTCCCGCCTTCACCGCCAAGCTATAGACTTTTGCTATCGTCTCGGCGGTCTCGTCGTCCTGGGCAGCTATCACCTTGACTACTGTCTCTAACGTGTGCTCCGGATCGCCAGGATTAA
>JAPUFX010000094.1 GCA_027293415.1 Candidatus Methylomirabilota bacterium | reverse complement strand
TGAGGACTGAGGAAATAACCATTGGCTCCTTGCCACCCATAGCCTGCTCCATCAGCACCACAGCAGCGATCCCAACCAGGGCTACCACTCCCGCCCGCTTCAACCACCGGTTCTCCCGCTCCACCCCGTCCAGCCGTCGTGCCAGGGTTTCCATCGTTGGCTCACTCATTGCTCCGTCCCCCCTGTGTTCTCTCAAACAGCGTCTATTCGGCAAGGACCCCTCGCTCTGGCATGGTCCTTGCTCTCCTTCGCCGTGGAGGAAACTTGTGTCTTCCTACACACATGTCCGCCGCTACCCACGCTTCCTGACCTACCTGCCCGTCCAGTGCACCACCCTAAACCGCGGGCGGGCCAAGGCAAGGATGATCACCGGCAAGACGAAGTCCATCAGTCCCGGTGGACTGGGACTCCTGCTCCCCGATACCATCCCCCTCAGGACCTCAGTATCGGTTCAGGTCTGTCAGGAGGAACCGTTGCGCGGACATGTCATCTGGCTTTACGGGCCCATGTCAACCGATCTGGGAACTAGGATCCCCCACGGCGTCGCTTTTGATCAGCCGGTCGACGAAGACCGGATACGCCAATGGGTACTGAACGCCAACCACCAGGCCCATCCCCGAGTCCGAGTCCAGATCAATGTGGAGTTCACCGGGGCAGGAAAGGTGCGACATGGCACGTGCCTGAATCTGAGCCGGGGCGGGATGTTTATCACCACCATGGATGATTCCCCCACACCAGGGGTTGTGACCTTGCTCTGTTTTGAGCTGCACGAGACTTCCCACATGCTGCTGATCCCTGCCGAAGTGGCCTGGATGCGCGGGGAGGCAAGCGGGCCGAGTACTGTCACGGGCATGGGAGTGAAGTTCCTCGAAGTCAATCCCTCAGAGGATGCCTTGATCGGCGCTGTCGTCGATCGGCTTCGCGGGGAGGCTTCCTCCTCGCCGGTTTCCTCCCTTCCGCCGTCACCATGAATAACCCGACTGATACGCGACGCTCGCCCCGTATTCCCTGCGACCTCCCGATGGAGTATGAACTCAAAGGCGGCCGCCCCCAGGAGGGCCGGATCACCAAGCTCGGCACTAAAGGGGCGCTCCTCACTACGCAGGAGCCGGTCCCGCCCGGGGCCGAGCTGGTCCTCCGTTTCCGCCGCCCCCTTAGCAACCGTCCGACCCGAATTGTCTGTACGGTGAAGTACGCGGACCAGAGCGGCATCGGGGTGGAGTTCTCCCGCCTGACATCCCAGGAACAGGAAGAGATTTGGAAGTTTCACGCGAAGGAATCGGCCCGGCAGCGGAAATCGCGTTCGTAGTCCACAACGCCCTTCCAGTCTAACTCCTCGGCCCCCCCTCCATCTCCCGCCGTACCGCCTTGATCTCCTCCAACACCTCCTCGTTGGTGAGCAGCCCCTTCCGCACCTTTCCTGAACGTTGCCTTCTGAGTTCCACCTTCGGGCAATTCGCCAGCAATCGCCATCCCCTAGCGGGTAAGAAACGGCAGAAACCCCAATCGCAATAGCAGTGCCGGCAGTTGGCATATCTTTTGCTCGGCGGGAAGCCAGACGCGAAAACCTAGCCGTGAGGGGTAACTGCTGCAAGAAAGGAGATGTGCGGATGAGATTCACCAATTTAAAATCAACACTCGACGGATGGGCCGCGGACTTACAGGGAGACGCCGCTTGTGAGGAGGCGAGCAGCTGGTGGTCTTCCTCACCCGCACTCCAGAAGATCTCTCAGGGGCTCGAGGCGCAACAGCGGGTGCTTGACCAGCTGAAACACTATTTGCAAGAACGAGCCGCCCCGTTTCAGCGCCATATGGACGAGCAGCGACGGCACAACGATCAGGCCATGAAGCACCTCGAGAAGCGGCTCGTCCCCTTGCGACGGTACATTCACGATGAGACACAGCACCTGGGCCGAGTGACGGCCCATCTTGATTCGGGGCTCCGGGACCAGTTCGAGGCCTTTGAAGAGGTGCTCGCCAGTCAAAGGGGGCTCCTGGAGAAGGCGAATCGATACATCGAAGAGCAGCCCCAACCGCTTCTTGCGTATCTGGAGGGCGAGCGGCAAGCCATCGAAATGATCTACCAGGATCTTGAGCAGAGGTTGGATGCTTTCCTCCAGAACCTCTCGGAACAGCAGAAGATCGTCGACTCCCTCCGAGAACCAGCCCTTACCTCCGAATACGAGGCGTTGGCGGAGTATCTAGAGCAGCGGCAGAGGGCCCTCGCTCAATACGCCCGCTCAGGCGAGTACCGGCCCGCAGAGCTGTTTGCTCAGCTGGAGGAGGCGGCGAACCGCTACAAGCCCCTGCATCCAGACCAGAATACTCTCTTCGCCCGCGTCTTCGAGGAGACACGCTTGGCCGACGAAAAGCTCCGGGAGGCCCTGTCTGTCCCCAGGACGTCGCCTTCGCAGGAGCCTGAGGGTGACGACCGTCCTGCCTCCCCCCAGGACAATTCCACCGAAGCCTTCTGGAAACGGGTCCATGAGCGAGTCCCGGTCCGGTTCGGTGTCGCGTACACCCACGCGGGGAGGGCAATTGACGGGATCGGCCTCAACGTGAGCCAGAGTGGGATGTTCATCGCGACCGAACGGCCGGTCCCGCCGGGGGCGGAGGTCCTTCTTGACTTCACACCACCGGGTCCGTCCGAACCTCTCTCGGTCCATGCGCGGGTAGCGTGGGTGTGCACGCAGGAGGGAGGGTCGAGTGCGATCACCGGGATGGGAGTGCAATTCCTCGAGTACATGCTCACTCCACGTGAGATGGTGAGGTAACCTGAACAGAGCGAAAGAATGGAGGAATCCTCATGAAAGGAAAATGGCCGGTTCTGAGCGGTAGTCTGGTTTTTCTTTTATGCCTTATGGTCAGTTTTCCGGCCAAGGCGCAGGAGGAAAGGACCGGATTGTGGACGGCAGGGGCCGCTCTAGGTCTTCAAGGCGCGACGGCCGATGGCAGCGCATTTGCCATTAATCTAGCCGGTGACTACTTTCTCACCAATAATATTTCGGTCGGCCCTCTTGTGCAGCTCGGATTCACCGGCGATCTCACCCAGATCGGCGTCACCGCCCAGGCGAAATATACCCTGGATCTCATCGATATTCCCCGCCTCAAACCCCACTTCCAGGGAGGCATCGGTTTTATCTACGCCGACTTGCAAGGAAACGATACGAGCTTCCTGATCCCCCTCGGGGTTGGCGCGGAATATAGAATGGGCGACACGACCTCGCTTGAATCGAGCCTGCTCTTTAATTTCACGGACCTCGACGTCGATGGTGGTAACAGCTTCTTCATCACCTGGACTGTCGGAGTCAGGTTTCAATTCCGATAACACCACACTGCCACTCGCCTTATACCAATGCAGAAGCTTGCCCCGGGTGAGGACTGAGGAAATAACCATTGGCTCCTTGCCACCCATAGCCTGCCCCATCAGCACCACAGCAGCGATCCCGACCAGGGCTACCACTCCCGCCCGCTTCAACCACCGGTTCTCCCGCTCCACCCGGTCCAGCCGTCGTGCCAGGGTTTCCATCGTTGGCTCACTCATTGCTCCGTCCCCCCTGTGTTCTCTCAACCAGCGTCCAATGCGTCTCGTACTGTCGGCAAGGACCCCGCGCTCTAGCATGATCCTTGCTTTTCTTCGCCGTGGAGGAAACTTGTGTCTTCCTACACAAATGTCCGCGGTTATCCTCGCCTCATGGTCTGGCTACCCGTTCAGTGTACTTCTCTAAGCCAGGGGACGTTCATGGCGAAGGTCATCACTGGCAGAACCAACTCCATCAGTCCCGGTGGGCTGGGACTCCTGCTGCCCGAGAGCATCCCCCTCAGGACCCCGGTAATGGTCCAGGTCTGTTTGGAAGAACCTCTATCCGGACTTGTCATCTGGCATGACAGACCCACGTTAACCGATCTGGGAACCCGCATCCCCCATGGCGTGGTCTTCGACCATCTGATCGACTCAGACTTGATACTCCAATGGTTGCGTAACGCCAAACGACAGGGCTTTACCCGAGTCCCGGTCCAGTTCGATGTCAAGTTCACCCAGGCGGGAAAGGCCGGGCATGGCACTTGCCTGAACCTGAGCAGGGACGGGATGTTCATCGCGATCAAGGACCCGCCTCGACCGGGGACTGAGATCTTGCTGCGTTTCAAGCTGCAGGATCATCCTTCCCACACGCTCTCGATCCCTGCGCAAGTGGTGTGGATGCGTGGGGAAGAAATCGGACCGAGAGCCATCCCCGGGATGAGGGTGAAGTTCCTTGCAGTTGACTCCTTAAAGGCTGCCTTGATCGGCAACGTCGTCGACCGGCCTCTCGGGGAGGCTTCCCTCTCGTTGGATTCCTCCTAGTCCCCTCCACCTCCCGCCGTACCACCTTGATCTCCTCCAGCACCTCCTCGTTGGTCAGCAGGCCTTTCTGCACCAGCACACGCCTGTAGTGCCTCGTTAGTTGGGCAAAGGATAGCTGGGTTTTAGAAGAAAGGTTCAGTCCATACAATTGGCCGAAGAACATTCTTGCTGATGATACTAAACTTGATTTCTGTAACAACCCAACCAGCCTTTCTTTTGTATGCTACCATTCGGCCGAACAATGGACCGGACATATACTCAATCGCTAGAAAGATGATTTTGGTGCTCGACGTCAGATTGGTTACGTGGACTATCTGATATGACTCGTAGCTACCGTAAATGTCTTCGGCGTGCCTGATTATGATTCTTTGATCGTCCACTTCCTTGACTCCTCTAATGTTTCCTCTAATCGGGCTGTCTTTAAGCCATGCCCTCATCATGGCTTCCTCACCCCCGATGCTGTAGGCAGCAAGCCCTGTCAAGATGAAATTCGGTACATCACCATCCTGACTTTCGGTGCTGACCGGCCACCAGAGAGTCATCGCAAATGCTACTACAGCTAGGGCAATCCAAAGTTCCCTTTTACACCGCACTTTCATCTTCATATCTCCTTCCGTCGCACGCCGACATACTGCTCGTCCATATGGCCCGAAGCAGTTCCTCGAACGTGACGACGTGTCGTGGGTCAAGTTTCTCGGCCATGTTTAGCTCTCCTCTTCGCCCCTCCGTCAGTCTGCAGCGGCTTGGCGCAACCAGTCCTTACAACCAACGACGTACCTCCTCCTTATAGCGAAGGTATTCCTCTCCAAACTTTCTTTCAAGGTACCGTTCTTCTCGTTCAATAACGCCTCGCTGCATTACGATGACAGTCGGTACAACCATGAGAAACACCCAGATCGAGTTAATAAGTGAAGCGATTCCAAGGTAGAGCAAGGTCAACGCTAGATACGCAGGATTACGACTGAATCGGAATGCGCCTTCGGTAACGATCGACGTAGTCGGTTTTCGGACGTCAAAGGCTGTTTGTGCACGGCGGATTGCGCGAACAGCCGAAAGTACTATAGGAGCGGAGACCGAAATCAACAAAACGCCTAGCCAGATGCTGAGTGTTCCCGCGAGAAATTGAATCGGGACGAAGTAGTGGACAACCAGCCCTATTAACAGTGCGCCTCCATAGATCAGTGGCGGAAAGGCGATCACCCCAGGATTATCTGGAGGCTCTTGTTCCTTCATTGGATACTCATAGCAATCTAACTACAATTAGACACAACTGTCTGATACTTCGAACGCTGAAGTCATTCTTTCCACAATCCCCGTCCCTTTTCCCTCGCCTCCCGCTGAAGCTTCAGAAACAGGTTTTGATGCTTCACATTCGGCGGTATTGTCATCACCACCGCGTAGCCATGCTCCACCAGCCAAGCGTTGACGAAGGTGTCATCCTTCAAATAAACGTAAGCCAGCAGCCGATTGTAGCGGTCTACTTGCTGCACTCGAACTCCAGCCGGACTGTCTTTCCATCCACCAACTTGCGGTTTGCCTTTGCCGCCTCCTTGCCGAAGGGTTCAATCCCCTTCATGGGATGGTGGAGACTGTGATTGCCAACTTAACTGTTTGCAATCACTCACAGTTTTTTATGATTAACTACAGAATACTACATTGAAGTAAAAAGGTAGTCTTATTTCATCTCCATCATTTGTGAGACACGTATTTTTCCATCCATATCCAAAAAAGGATCTGATTTAGCAATTTCAACGGCAGCATCAATGCTTTCTGCTTTGATAACTGCAAATCCATTCATCGCATTTGGATCATTATCATCTTGTACACTGCTAGATGTTACAATTTTTGAAACCGGTAATGGTGTTCCAGGATTAATCACAGTTTCACCAAGACCTTCTATCCAAGCTTTCCACCTTTCCATCTGAGCCATTCCCTCTTCTTTTGAACTCGGCTTGTTTCCTCCGTAATAAGCAATCATAAAATTTGGCATGTTTTCCTCCAATACATTTGAAACGTGAATTTCAATTAGTTTATATGAAAAAAATAACTAAGTCATATTAACACAGAGAATCTGTGGTGGTGGATTTCGGGGGTATTGATCCCGATATAGCGAACCTTCTCCCGATCTCCGAAAACGCAACAAACTTGGATGGTATCGCCGTCAATGACCCGGACGACTTGGACTGTGGCTGAGTCACTTTAGGATGCGACAGGAGCAGGGATCAGGATGAGAAGTAACGCAAGCCACCATAATCTCTTCACGGCTCTGCTAATTTAGGCGTTCTGTGAATGTTAAGGTCTGGATAGGATGCTAGGCCATATAGGCCCAAAGAGATTCCAAGCCGGGCGAAGCCTAAAGCGAACTAGAACCATTTGTTTGTCGAGTGTGTGAACTCTTCCGTAAATATTCTCTCTTACAGAAAACCTCCCAGAAACTAGGACTTTGGAAGGTGTAACATGCCATTTGGCATTTCTTGAAGTTGTCCCTCATCGATGAGCTTGCGAATGACGATCTTGATCCTCTTAGACGTTGTACCGTGTGTCGCCTGAATGCCTAACAGCCTCGAAGACCGAACTATAAGGTCGTCGGGCAAGGTATCGAACTGATGCTTAAGGACCAGTTTCAGTGCCTCAGCAATTTCCTCATCACATATCAGATCGATCCTAGCTGCTGGGTCCCCACAACGGCGGCGAACTTGAATCGGGCTTTCAGTTGCTGGCCAAAGAAAGTTGCCACGCCTACGTATCTTTCCATTTCGTTTAGCTGCCGATGCCGCCCTGCTAATAGCATCGTATATCCTATTGCCAGCTCGTCCCAAACGCCAGAGGGAACGAATTCGTCGAACAACCTCGTCGAAGTGGACCGGACCCTCAACGTCCACCACTCGGATGACTGCCTTGGCGAGTTGGTGTGTGGACTGCTCGTGAAGCTCACCAGTCATGAGGATTTCCAGAGAGGGACAAAGTTCATAATTAGAAACCATACTATCAAGGGGGTCGCCGATGGTAGAGGATTCATGACTCTCCACTCTTCCCTCAACATTCTGAGGCACTGATACATCCATATGAGGAGCCCGATCTTTAGGGACGTCAACAGATGTCAACTTCTCATGCTTTGCTCGTACTACCTCATCAAGGAGCCTTCTTTCACTTTCATTGGGGTTGCGGTACCAATCCGTAGACCATATACGATGGAGACGCCAACCCAAACCTTCGAGGATCTGCTGGCGTAGCCTATCCCGATCCCTCGCAACAGGTGAGGTATGATATTTAGCTCCGTCGCATTCAATTCCTAAGAGATAGCGTCCGGGCGATTCGGGATCAACTACGCCAAGGTCGATCCGAAACCCAGCGCAACCAACCTGCTTACGCACTTCGTGTCCGTTGCTCCTAAGGAAATCGTAAACGGAGTCTTCGAATGGGGAGTCCGTATCTTCCCCCGTTTCCTCCGTACTATGGAGAATTCTATTTTCAGCGTAGTCTAGGAAGACTTTCAAGGCTCTGACGCCGAATGCAGCAGTTCCATCAAGTGAGATATCATTGGCTCCAAAATTTGAAAAGACGACGCACCGTTCCCGAGCACGAGATATAAGGACGTTCAGGCGACGCTCACCGCCTTCGTGGTTAAGAGGCCCAAAATTAAGAGATAGTCGCCTCGATGCGTCGAATCCGAATCCGATGCTCAGAAAGATGACGTCACGTTCGTCTCCCTGGATAGTCTCTAAGTTTTTCACGAAAAAGTGCTCTTCACGGTTGCTCTTAACAAATTCTTCCATGTCCGGGTGGAGCCGGAGTTGAAGTTCTACTTCTTCCAAGATTGCTTGTTGTTGTTTGATATTAAATGCACCTACCCCGAGGCTCTCATTGGGAAACTTTCGATAGTGGTCCAATGCTGCCTTTGCGACTGCTCTCGCTTCCATGCGGTTCACAGAGCTCCGCCCTCGGTCGTAAGTGGCATCTGGTAGGTGAACAAATTGCAACCCCAAATGTTTAGCCTTGTCAATGGCCGACGGATAAATGAGGAGTCGATTGTCGTAGAATTCCTGGTTTGAAACGGCAATTAGGGACTCGTGCCTGCTCCGGTAATGCCAACGCAGCGTCTTCGTTGGGAAGCTACATTTGCATTGGTGTGGTTTGCAATCAGGGCACCCTTGATGCCGGGGAAGGGCCTTAGGGCGTCCCACAGGGCCTCGGCGTCGGCCAGCTGGGGAAGGCGCCGCGGCGAGACAAAGGAAGTCACCTGGGCCTCCTCGACCCCGGCCCCAAGGAGCTGCTGGTACACCTCCACCTTCGTTAC
>JAPUFX010000093.1 GCA_027293415.1 Candidatus Methylomirabilota bacterium | reverse complement strand
TGAACCTCCTGTTACAGACATTTCTCAATCGCCAACTTTGACTGAGGAGATGACAAGAGCAGGAGTGATTTTGGGGACAGCGGCTTATATGAGTCCTGAGCAGGCCAAGGGGAAGCCTGTGGATAAGAGAGCGGATATTTTTGCTTTCGGGGCTATGTTGTATGAACTGCTAACGGGGAAAAGGGCTTTTGAGGGGGAAACGATTGCTGAAACGTTGGCAAAGATCCTGGAAGGCGAGCCGAACTGGGTTGCGTTACCCGATACCACACCTTGGAACATTCGTAATCTGCTTCGTCGATGTCTCACCAAAGATCCTCATGATCGCCTCGATGGGATAGCCAATATCCGAGTTGAGATAAAGCAGGCACTTGAGGAACCTGCAACGGTAACCCCGACTGGAGTCACTGGTGCAGCCCAGCCGGCCCGATTGAGGCTGGCCGTCATTGTGAGCCTAGCCGCCGTGCTGGCCTCCTTTGTAACCAGTATTGCCATCTGGATGCTTGTGTCTTCCTCCCCACCGTCACCGCAACTTCCTACGAAGTTTGTCATTACTTCGTCGTCAGCCGCCCCTCTCTACAGCCGTCCCGGCCGTAGCCTGGCTATCTCCCCGGACGGAAGACGTATTGCCTATCAGGTTGGAAGTATGCGTAGGACACAGTTGTATCTTCGCCCCCTGGATGAGGTCACGACTACCCCCATCCCTGGCAGTTACGACCTGGGGGGAGGGCCACCAGTTTTTTCGCCAGATGGCGAATCTGTTGTGTTTGTTGCTGATGGCAAGCTGAGGAAGGTATCGCTCCCGGGAGGTACACCCGTGACCCTTTGCGAAATGACAAACCACTTTGGTGGGAGCTGGGGGCCTGGGGATGTGATCGTTTTGGCGTTAAATGAGGGCCTTTACCGTGTTTCGGCCGCTGGGGGTGAGCCGGAGATATTGGCGAATGTCGACCGTGAAAAGGGCGAAGTGGAGTATCGCCAGCCCGAAGTTCTGCCTGACGGGAAGACGGTACTGTTTACAATCGGGAGGGAGAATACCTCCCAGATTGCGGTCTTGTCCTTGGAAACCGGAGAGAAGAAGATTGTAGTCGAAGGAGGCAGAGAGGCTCATTATGCACCAACCGGACATTTGGTCTATGAGGCCGCACAACTGGGGACCTTAATGGCGGCCTCATTTGATCCTGAGAGGCAGGAGATCACGGGCCAACCGGTTCCAGTCCTTTCGGGGATCAGTAGTGCCGCAACAGGGACGATGGACTACGCCTTTTCCGGGGATGGAACGCTCGTTTACATTCCAGCCAGATCTGTTGCGAGCACATTAGTCTGGGTCGATCGGCGAGGAAAGACTCAACCACTCACAGACTTAAAACGTGCTTTTAATTCCCCGCAATTATCGCCCGATGGTCGGCGCGTAGCTGTTACAATCGGGACTGCTAACGGAGGTAACATTTGGATCTACGACATCGCCCGGGGAACATTAACCCCATTGACTTTTGAAGGATTTAATGGCTTTCCCGTCTGGGCACCGGACGGGAGGCGACTCGCCTTTACTTCTGACAGAGCCGGATCGCTCAACCTCTTCTGGATGCAGGCAGACGGCACCGGTGAAGTCGAGCAACTCTCAACCAACTTGGAGCGTCAAACCCCGTTTTCCTGGTCCCCCGACGGTCTACTTGCTTATTATCAGACCACAGGCGGGGTGGATGGCGACATTTGGACCCTCCCGCTCAAAGGCGAACGCAGACCCCGGCAGTTCCTTGCCACTCAGTTTTTTGAATGGTATCCCATGTTCTCACCCGATGGCAGCTGGATTGCCTTTGTGTCCGACCAGTCTGGTCAATTCGAGGTTTATGTCACACCCTATCCCGGCCCAGGTGGGATGATGCAGATCTCAACAGGTGGGGGCGGCAGGCCACTCTGGGCACCTAACGGGAGGGAGCTTTTCTATCGGGTCCAAGACAAAATGATGGCTGTCTCCATCCAGACGGAGCCCACATTCAAAGCGGGAACGCCGAGGCTTTTGTTCGAAGGAGCCTACGGCGGATTGGAACGTCGCGGTGGATACGATGTCGATTCTGAAGGTCGATTTCTAATGATGAAAGAAGAGGAACAAACTGCAGACCAAATCAACGTCGTCCTCAACTGGTTTGAAGAACTCAAACGCCTGGTGCCTACCAACTGAGCCATGACCCCCTCCGCGACGACCCTCGCTTTCACGACCTGCTGCTGCGGATGAATCTAGAACCGTAGATTTCAAAAGTTTTTCAAAAAAATTGTGCGAACCCGCCATACCACCACCGATTACCTCCCCTAACCCTTCAGACAATCGACGCCCTTTTGAGCCGCGCGCCTGGCCTTTTCCCTCGCAAAGCCACCCTGAGACCCCCTTGTAGACCCTGAGAATGGCTCTCACGCGACGATCTTCGTGATGTAGCCTCCCCTCTGTAAACGCCTGGGCGGCTGAAAATGCATACTATAACTGGTTGCCCCCAAAGGGATTAGGTCCACTCCTATCTGCTTTAAAAACCTGCGAGTGCATTTTTTTCTTGACATCCTAAGCTGCTTCGGCCGAGCTTTGCTCTCAGGCCAAGGGGTGATTTAATGCCCTGAGCCAGCCCCAGGAGATGCCCCCTCCTGTCCCGAGAGATTTGCTTCCTTGCCCTCGAAGGGTTCAGGGAATAGTGGAAATAGCTGCAGTGCTTGAGTTTAGGTACTGAGTATCAACTGATCTATGTTGGGTGAGAATCGTCCAAGTGCGCTGTTCACTTCCGATATACGAACGCCTGACCCCTCCCTCTGATTCCGATTGCGCCCAACCGGCCGCTGTTAATTCGACGTCCTACGCACGACCACATGTGTACTGAGGAAGTCGCGAATGGCGGTGTAGATCCTTGCGCGCTCTTCGTCGCTGAACCCACCATGGCCACCACCGGGCACGGTCACAAGCTTGTTGGGCACTCCGGCCTCCTCGAGCGCTTTGTGCAGGCTTACGCCGTGAGAGTAGGGGACGAGCTGATCGGCATCGCCATGAACTGTGAGAACCGGCGGAGATCCTTGACGCACATACGTGAGCGGCGACACACGTCTCGCGACCTGCTCCCGATCGATGCTGCTGCCAAGCCATGCCTCAGTGTATGACCCTGAAGGTCCCGGAGTCCTCTCGATCAGATCCACAACGTCGGTGATTCCATACCAGTTGATGATGGCCGCCACCTTCAGCTCCTCGGTCGACGTCGTCCCAGTGGACCACGCCCGACGTCTGTTGCCGGGGCATTGGCGATCCAAGCCGGCCGATTCGGGAAGCATCCCCGTGGTGAGTGCCAGATGTCCGCCCGCCGAGGTTCCGGTAACGACCAATTTATCGAGGTCGAATTTGTATTGTTCGGCGTTCCTGTAGACCCAGCGCAGTGCACAGCGACAATCCTCCACTGCGGCTGGGGCATGCGCCGCATCCGCTAGCCGATACTCCACGTTGACCACCGTCCAGCCCATTTCAAGATACGGCAGGAACGCGAGCGCGGAGCTTTCCTTGTTATCATTTGTCCATCCCCCGCCGTGGAAATAGATGAGCGTTGGATTCGGGTTCGTCAACCCAAGGGGGTGATAAACGTCGAGTTGTAGATCCACACCCCCGGCCCTTAGATAGGTAAGGTTGGGAATGACACGGTACCCGCTGGCCACCTGGACGAACGTCTTCGCATCAGCCGCAGCCTGCGCGCCCGCAGGAGTTGACGCACCCAAGCCCACGAACAACATGACACTGATAGCCACAACAGAAACATTTCTCATTACAGTTGCCTCCCTTTCGGTTCTGGCGCAAAGCCCCTACCGTCGAAACTTCCTTCCTCGTAAGACATATGTGCGAACTCCTCTTAAGCGATATTCCTCATATCAACTTCGGATCCGTGTTCCTCTGTCCTCCCCGTGATGAATGATCGAAATCTAGCACCATCCCAACCTTGAAGCCAGCGTTTTCCCCCATATTTCGGCTGAAAAGGGCCTCTGCTCCCTGGATTATGAAGGTGCTGTCCAAAAATCCGATTATTTGAGACACCTCTCCAGCCGCTTGATCAGAAACACTTGGCGCTAGGCTGTTATCCATCTCAATCGGTCAATCCGAGACCATATCTCGGCCCATATCTCCTTGCTTACCGCGACCTCCGCCATTTGAAACGTGACGATCCGGCTATGGTGAACCACCTTCGCTCCGATCTTGATCAGTTTGGTCAATAGGGTGCGAAGGGACCAATGTTTAATTCTTCTGGGAAGGACCAGACGCCGCAGAAAATTGCCCAGGTTATAGGCCAAGACAAACAGACCCAACCGCACCTGATTCGGGACAAAATGTTGGCAGGACAGTCTCGTCCAGCTCAAGGCATATTTGCCTTCCTTGATCCACTGCTCGGCGGTGCCGCGACCGTTGTAAAAGTGAATCACCCCTTGGGCTTGTGCGCTCATATTGGTCACGATGAAACCGACTCTCGGAAAGAGTTCGCCGCGATGCCACTCGACCT
>JAPUFX010000092.1 GCA_027293415.1 Candidatus Methylomirabilota bacterium | reverse complement strand
GGGAATCTCGATGGGCCGCAATCCTACGCGGGACATTCCGGGCTCCTTCCCTTACCAGATCTCGCACATCACCTCGCCACCGATCCGCTGGCGGCGACACTCGCGGTCGGCCATGAGGCCGCGGGAGGTGGTGAGGATAGCCGTCCCCAAGCCGTTTAGAACCCGGGGTACCTCATCGGCATTGACGTATCTGCGCCTGCCGGGTTTGCTTATGCGTTTGATGCCGCGGATGACGTTTTGCCCCCCGCCCTCGTCGATGTACTTGAACTCTATGTGCAATATATCGTGCTTGTCCCCCTGGACGGCCTTGAAAGCCTTGATGTAGCCCTCATCCTTTAGAATCTCGGCGACGCGCATCTTGAGCTTACTCTTGGGGATGGCCACAGAGGTGTGCTTGGCCATAATGGCGTTTCGGATTCGAGTGAGCATATCCGCAATGGGGTCGGTCATAACCATTCGCCGGCAGTCCTCTCTAGGTAAGTCGCCTTACCAGCTCGCCTTGATAACGCCAGGGATCTCGCCTCGCAGGGCCCTCATGCGGAAGCAGATGCGACACATCTGGAATTTCCTAAGAAAAGCCCTCGCCCTCCCGCACAGGGGACATCGGTTGTAGCGGCGGACCTTGAACTTGGGTTCCCGCCTGGCCTTGGCAATTAGCGATTTCTTTGCCACTATTTCCTCCTGCGTGGAGCTCAGGTGCGAAACGGCATCCCCATAAGGGCCAGCAGGGCCTCGCCCTCCTCGTCGGTTTCCGCAGTGGTCACGATGGTGATGCCCAGCCCGTGAAACTGGGCGATTTTGTCGTACTCGATCTCGGGGAAGATAATCTGCTCCTTGATTCCCAGGCAGTAGTTACCCCGGCCATCGAACCCGCGTGCGTTGACGCCTCGGAAGTCCCGAACACGGGGCAGGGAGGCGTTGATCAGTCGGTCCAGAAACTCATACATGCGCACCTGCCGGAGGGTCACTTTACATCCTATAGGCATCCCCGTACGGAGTTTGAAATTGGCGATGGACTTCTTGGCCCGGGTGAGGACTGGTTGCTGACCGGTGATGGCCGCCAGCTCCTCCACGACGGTATCGAGGAGCTTGACATCTAGGATGGCCTCGCCCACTCCCACATTGACAACGACCTTGTCCACCTTCGGCACTTGCATGAGATTTCGGTACCCGAACCGACGAACAAGTTCGGGGACGACCTCATTTTGATAGCGTTCTTTAAGTCGGGCCATTGCTGCCGTTCCCCTATTCAATTGCCTCGCCGCATCGGGCGCACGCACGTACTCGCCTACCCCCCTCGAGGGTCTTGGTTTTCATACGCACGGGCCGGTCGCAACTTGAACAGATCACCCCTACGTTAGAGCTATTGATGGTCCCCTCTATTTCCAGAATACCCCCTTGCTGGGAGTGCTGGCCGGGCTTAGTGTGGCGCTTGACCATCATGAGTTTTTCGACCATAACCCGGTCCTTGCCCTTCACAATCCTTAGCACCTTGCCGCGCTTGCCTTTCTCTTTGCCCGACAATACCTCAACGAGGTCGTCCTTCTTAACCATCCACGCCATCTCATAGCACCTCTGGGGCCAGAGAGATTATCTTCATGAACTTTTTGGCTCGCAGCTCTCTAGCAATGGGGCCAAATATGCGGGTGCCTAGGGGCTCGCCCACCTCGTTGATAAGCACGGCGGCATTGTCATCGAACCTGATGTACGAGCCGTCGGGCCGGCCAACCTCCTTGGCGGTCCTCACGATTACTGCCCTTTTTATCTCTCCCTTGGAGACGGCGCTATTTGGTACGGCTTCCTTCACGGTCACTACGATGACGTCACCCACCCGCGCATACCGCTTCCGGGTGCCTCCAAGAACTCGAATGCACAAAGCTCGTCTGGCCCCGGAGTTGTCCGCAATGTCTACAACCGACTCTTGCTGAATCACAGATCCAGCTCCTCATTCAACGGTGCCCTCTTCGGAAGGTGCTTCAGCGACGGGGGCAGTCTCTTTCTTACCTAGAATTTCCACAACCCTCCAGCGCTTTCGCTTCGATAGCGGCCGCGTCTCCTGGATGCGCACCCGATCGCCCGGACGACAGGAGTTAACCTCATCGTGGGCTAGGTACTTCTTGGAGCGCCGGACCACCCTCTCATAGACGGGATGGCGGAACCTCCTCTCCACGGAAACTACAACCGTTTTGTCCATCTGGTCGCTTACAACCCGACCGATCAGTCTTTTGCGTTTTGGCTGCAAGGTCATGTCCTTATTGCTCGCCCGCAAGCTCACGCTCGCGGAGGAGTGTGTGGATCCGGGCGATGGTGCGGCGAGCCCCCTTCGCCAGCATTAAATTATCCAGCTGACCGGTCACCATCTGTAGCCGCAGTTTGAAAACCTCTTCCTCCAGTTCGCGAAGGTTGGTCTTCAGCTCTTCGTCTGTCCGCTCTCGAAGCTCCGAAGCTTTCATACCCAATTCCGCCCTAACGCAAAGTGACGAACTTCGTCTTGACCGGCAACTTGTGGCCTGCTAGACGCATGGCCTCTTTGGCTACCGGCTCAGGTACCCCCTCCATCTCGTAGAGGATCCGGCCCGGTTTTACCACTGCGACCCACGTCTCCGGTGAGCCCTTGCCTTTACCCATACGGGTCTCGGCAGGCTTCTTGGTGATGGGCTTATCAGGGAAAATCCGCAGCCAGATTTTCCCGCCCCTCTTTACGTGGCGCGTCATCGCTACTCGAGCCGCCTCAATCTGACGGTTGGTCACCCAACCAGGGCTCACAGCCTTCATGCCATACGAGCCGAAGTTCAGTTCCGTTCCGCCCTTTGCCCGGCCCCTGAGGCGACCCTTTTGGCGTTTGCGGTACTTTACCTTCCGTGGGCTCAGCATGGCGCTCGCTCCTTACTCCACTCGCTGCGATGACTTGAGCGGAAGTGCTTCTCCTTTAAATATCCAGACCTTTACGCCGATTGCCCCATATAAGGTCTTGGCCTCGGCGAACCCGCAGTCGATGTCGGCGTCGAGGGTGTGCAGAGGGACACGGCCCTCCCGGTACCACTCGCGCCTGGCCATTTCAGTGCCGCCGAGCCG
>JAPUFX010000091.1 GCA_027293415.1 Candidatus Methylomirabilota bacterium | reverse complement strand
GGATCACCAGCAGGAACCCGCACAGGGCGATGGCTCCAACGAGAATCGCCCGCCACCAGTTTCCCATCGCCTCCTCGATCGTCCGGGGAGCCCTCCGATGTCTCTTGAGCTGAACCGACGGTTAACGCCTACCTTCTTATTCTTGTACGGCTTCCGCCCCGGGATAATTTGGGGTAGCGTTCCAACTACGATAAAGCATCAAATGTCTAAGCCATGTCAAGCGGGATGCATCCGCACTCGATGGTTTAGAGGTGTCCTGCCACTGCCCTCTGTCGACTGCGGTGCAGATTACAACCAGTAATCTTCACTAGGCTGTAGGGAGATGGCGACCGGCGGCTGCCTTGACCATATATCCCGACCCGCCTCAGACTTTGTAATTGAGCTTCTAGAAGGCATCATTTTCGCCCCTGACATACCCTACAATCGACGATCGTCCCCCGACCACAAGGAAAGGCGCTGTGGGTGCGCGGAGACGTAAGCACAACCCCCCCAAGGTTTCTTATTTGACGGGAGTTACATCACATACGGGTGGTTGCGGAGTTATCAATAGGGTATATCTAATCCTTATTTTTCCGGCAGTTATATTACATGCGGATGGTTGAGCATTAGGCAAGTGTGGGTATATAATCCTTATTTTACTGGCAGTTATATCACTAACGGGTGGTGGTTTGGTGATGTTAACTTAGGGGTTCTAGCCGTGTCTGGCCGCGAGTTCCTGTGTAGCATGCATTACTCCCTCGGTGATCCGTTCCAGCCCCGCAGCTTACCCATCGTGGTAAGATCATCTCGCCGCCACAGGAATAAGCTCTTTACGTGCTTTGCTTAGTTGGGGGATAATTAAAATCGCTTCGGGAGTTCCAGGGTTGGAACCGGGGTGAGGTTGAACTCATAGGTTTCATTATCGCGGTTATCTTGCCATTCGTCAGTCCCTACTATATCCCTGTCAAGGTCCTAGGGGTGTTGCATGCTCGATCCGAAGGTCATTGACCTAGCAGGTAAACTGATTCAGGTGGAGTTCCAGGAACGTCGCCAGCAACTCTCTCGAGAAATCGAATTTGTCCATAATGAGATGGCTGAGCGGGGGTTCGGACGATCAGGCGTAGCCTTAGCGAGAATCCGTGAGCTGTGCTCTCGTGAGGTCGAAATTCTGGCCCGTATCGTCTGGCAAATGCTCTTGAGAGTCATCTCAAGCATAGGACTGGAACCATCGGAAACACTCGCTCAAGAATTGAAAGCAGAGGTCGAGCGCTATCTTCCGTCAGACCTTCCAGAGTTGACCCAGATCGTGAAGAAGCAAGCCTATCTTGTCCGGATCGAACAGACGCCCTCTACTCTGAACGAGGCCCGGACTCACGCCCTTAACAGGGTCGGCGTGGAAATTGATCTTTTTGTCCACTCCTTAATAAGTCGCGCCCAAGCAAAGGAAGGGGAGGCAGTATTTCCTGCACCCGTCATTCATATCCACTCACCCGTCGGAGTCATTCAGACAGGGCCGGGCGCTACAGCGAACGTACTCCAGGACCTCGGCATCGAAGGCCGAGATGAATTGCTTAGGGTCCTTCGTCTGATAAGTGAGCGCCTTGCCGCTTTGCCGGAACTACCCGGTTCTTCGAAAGAGGAGGTCCTTGAACTCGTCAAGGAAGGACTAACAGAGATTCAGAAGGCTAAGCCAAACGCAATACGACTCAGGAGCATTTTGACGGCAGTGGGACCCGCAATCCAAAACGTCGGTACTCTCTACTCGGCATACCAAGCGTTGAAAGCTGTCGCATTGCTACTAGGAATTTCGTTGTCGTAGAAAGGCGCTTACTCTTGATACCCCCGTCTCAGTAAGAAACACTTAGCCCCCCTTCGGCCCAATCGGTCACGCCCTATTGCCTATTTCCGGGACCGGGCCTTGCGTTTCTTCTGGTAAAATCGCCGTGTCCGATCTCGGAGACTACACTTGGGGGTATCAAATTGTTGGTGTCGCACCGCGATAAAGAGTCGCTTGCACTCGGGGCACCGCTTGAGCCGAGACAATTTTATCCACGTCAGGAGGTCCCTCACTCGCAGGACCATCTCTCCCCTGACCATAAACGGGCGGCTGTCGAGCGTTTAATTCCGGCACCGACTAGCACCACTACTAGCACCGAGCAAAACGCTGAATTGGATCAGGCGGATAACCTACTGAAAGTAGAGGGGTTAATCCCAATCTGGTTGTGAAGTGTTTGGCACCAAAAATGCACAAAAAAAGAGTTCCAGGGGGCAACAGAGATGGGCAACATCCTGATCGCTGACGACAAGAATGAATCTCGAGCACGGTTGCAGGGCCTCCTCGAGTCCCAGAGGCTGAGGATGATCACCGCATGCAACCTCGGTATGGCCGTGCCGATGGCCTTGTCAGACCCTCCGGACTTCATTTTCCTCAACATGAGCCGCTCCCGAGAGGAGGCGTGGACCGTCTGTCAGGCTCTCAGAAAGTCCTGTCCGAAAGCGAGGATCCTGCTCTGGGTCGAGGGGGATCCGACCGACGAGGACATAGCGCTGGGCCGAGAAGCCGGGGCAGACGAGGTGACCTCGGAGATCCGCGATCAGTCAGATCTCTCCAAATTCTTGGAGGTAGGACTCGCCGAGTACTCTGTGACCTGTCCCCAGTGTGAAAACGTCTTTTCCTTGCAGGAGAGGCCCGTCCCGGGCGCCAGAGTGGAGGCCCAATGTCCCCAGTGCGATTTTCTCATCGGGGTGCTCCATCATGGACCGGAAGCGGTCACGGTGGATCCCCCCATCAACGGACAGGCCAAGATCCTGGTGGTGGAAGACACCAAGTTATTCCGAGCGTACCTCACCGATATTTTGACCGCGGCGGGGTTTGACGTAATGACGGCCCAGGACGGCGTAGAAGCCCTTGAGGTCCTGATGCAGGACCCTCCCGACCTGGTCATCACTGATGTCCTCATGCCCCGGATGCACGGCTTTGATCTGTGCCGCAGGATCAAGGACCATCCGGAGACTGCCTCACTACCAGTGATCATGATGACTCAAGTGTACACGCGGGAACACCATGCACAGGAAGCCCGTGGGTTGTACAGGGCAGATGATTACATTACCAAGCCCTTCGAGCGCGAAGACCTTCTCGCCCGCATTCGCCGGTTTCTCCCACACAGCATGTAACTGAAATCTCCCCTTGACAGGGACTACTGACTCGGGGTATCTACCGACCCAGAACGGCAAGAGGGGCTGGGCGTAGGGAAAGTGGTGTATCCCCGAGGGAGAGGGGGAGAATCCACTGCTGCCCCGCAACTGTAAGCGGTGATGAAATCCGCACGAGCCACTGTCTCGCACAGCGGGATGGGAAGGCGCGGAGAGTAAAGGGACCCGCAAGCCAGGAAACCTGCCCAGCCTCGCGGACTCTTTGAGGCCTTCCGAGGGGAACGGCCACCGCGTGATCTGGGAGTGGTGTCGACAGGCACCGCGGATCTTGGAGCGACGGGAGCCCCAACCTTGAAGGTTGGGGCTTTTTGTTTTGGGAGGTGATTCAGTGTCCGCCAAGAGCCTGATGGTCCAGGGGACCGCCTCTGATGTGGGCAAGAGCATTCTGGTGGCTGCCCTCTGCCGTATCCTCGCCCAGGACGGCTATAGGGTTGCCCCGTTCAAGGCCCAGAACATGGCCCTAAACTCCTTCGTCACCCCTGAAGGGGGTGAGATCGGGCGAGCCCAGGCGGTGCAAGCGCAGGCCGCCCGCGTCGTGCCGTCGGTCCTGATGAATCCCATCCTCCTCAAGCCGACCAACGAGACCGATGCCCAAGTGATCGTCCTCGGCCGACCGACTGGGACCTTCTCTGCCGTCGCCTACGGCGCTGAGCAGATCCCGGCGCTGCGCCGCGTGGTCCGCGAGGCCTACGAACGTCTCGCGGCGGAGTATGAGGTCGTCCTGATCGAGGGCGCAGGGTCTCCGGCCGAGGTCAACCTCCGCGACCGTGACGTGGTGAATATGGCGGTCGCCGACATGGCGGATGCACCGGTGCTCCTGGTCGGGGACATCGACAAGGGAGGTGTCTTCGCAGCGCTCGTCGGGACCCTGGAGCTGCTCGAGCCGGTGGAACGGGACCGGGTGGCCGGCTTCGTCATCAATAAATTTCGCGGGGACCTGACGCTGTTGGCTCCCGGCCTCGACTTTGTTGAGGCCCGAACCGGCAAGCGGGTCTTCGGTGTCGTCCCGTTCTGTCGCGACATCCGTCTCCCCGAAGAAGACGCGCTGCCGGAGCATTTCACGCCTGGCACGGCGCAAGAAAATGGTCGCGGCCTACGGATCGGGGTTGTCGCGCTTCCCCACCTGTCCAACTTCACCGACTTTGACCCGCTCGCCGCAGAGCCGGATGTCCAGCTCAGCTACATCCGGTCCCCAGATGAGATGGCAGCCCTCGACTGTCTCATCCTCCCCGGGAGCAAGAGCACCGCTGAAGATCTGACCTTTTTGCGTGATCGGGGCCTGGCCGATGCCATCAAGCGGGCAGCCGCAAACGGAAAAGTCGTGGTCGGCATCTGCGGCGGCTATCAGATGCTCGGGACGCGTATCGCCGACCCGGATCATGTGGAGTCAGAGCGGAACCAGGTTGAGGGCCTCGGACTCCTTCAAGTCACAACCCGCTTTCGGCGGGAGAAGATTACGCATCAGGTCCGGGCCAGGTGCCAATGGAATGAGTGTGAAGTGACAGGCTACGAGATTCATCATGGGCTTTCCTTCCCCGTGGATGGGGCCGAGACTGCCTTCGAGATCGTAGAGCGGTCAGGGCAGGCAGTGCGGATCCAGGATGGGGCTCACGACGGCAGCGGAAGGGTCTGGGGGAGCAATATTCACGGTTTGTTCGAGAACGCGTCGTTCCGGCATCGGTTTCTCCAGGAGCTTTGGGAGACGAGGGGAGGTTCTCGCCCGGTCAGCAACCCACAGGGATGGGACCTTGAGCGTGAGTACGACCGATTAGCCGACTTGGTCCGCGCCCATCTCGACATGGCCGCGATCTATCGCCTAATCGAGGGGAAGCGATGACGGGGAAAAGAGGGGTTCTGTGTGCCCTCTCGATTCTGCTCTGGGTGTCACCGGTCAAACCGGCGACTTTCGTCGATATGGTGGGACGGGAGGTTGAGCTTCAAGGGCCACCCCGTCGCATCATTTCATTGGCGCCCAGCCTCACCGAGATCCTCTATGCGCTCGGCGCAGGAGATGCGGTGGTGGGGGTGACCGACTACGCCACCTATCCGCCCGAGGTCGAGGCAAAGCCGAGCGTGGGCGGCGGCATCAACCCGAACCTGGAGGTGGTCGTCGCGCTCAAACCGGACCTGATTTTCGTATCCGCTGATGCGAACCGCTGGGGGACTCTCTCTCAACTGGAGCGGATCCACATCCCGGTCTTCGGAGTGAAGCCTATAGGAGTTGGAGGGGTTTTTGAGTCCATTCAGAAGGTTGGCGAGGTGGTGGGGAGACGACAGCAGGCCGAGACGTTGATCGCCGAGATGCGGCGACGCATGGCTACCGTATCGAAGAAGGTCAAGGGACTAGCCAGACCGAAAGTCCTTTTTGTTATCTGGATCGATCCCCTCATTGTGGCCGGACGAGGGACCGTCATTGATGGACTCATCGATGTGGCGGGGGGGGCGAACGTCGTGCGGACACTCGAGTTTTCTCGGTACAGCCTTGAACAGGTTTTGGTTCATGAACCTGATGTGATCGTTCTGGCCTTAGATGGTGGCGTCCCTGAAGATCGGGAGGTCCTTCGTCGCTTGCCGGGGTGGAGAGAGATGCGGGCGGTTCGGGAAGGGGCAGTGCGAGTCATTGACGCCAATCTGATCAATCGTCCTGGGCCCAGGATCGTTGAGGCAGCGGAGTTTTTGGCGGGTCTTCTTCACCCCGGGGTCTTTCGCGGAGGTGGTCCATGACGCTTGGCCGTCTGCTGTGGGTCATGGGCATACTCACCGCTGGGCTCGTGGGAGCCATCGTCCTGGCCCTGTCCGTGGGGACGGTCCGGGTGGGATTTGCCGAGATCTTTGGGATGCTCTTTGGGAAGCTTTTCCCCAATCCCGTTTCCTGGACAGAAACGCAAGAGACTATCGTTCTAAGCCTGCGACTCCCCCGAACCCTCCTCGCCGGTATTGTGGGGTCGGCCTTGGCGTTAGCCGGGGCGGGATTTCAGGCGATCTCCCGGAACCCGCTGGCAGACCCCTATATCCTGGGCGTTTCAAGTGGGGCAGCCTTCGGAGTCGTGATGGGGGTCCTGACAGGCCTTGGCGCAGGGACCGGCATCCTCTTCTTGCCCCTCTTCGGCTTTGTGGGGGCATTGGTGGCGGCGGTCGTGGTTTATGGCATCGCGAGCATCGACGGTCGCCTTCCCGTCCACACTCTGCTTCTCGCTGGAGTGGTGGTCTCACTTTTCTTCTCCTCGGCCATCATGCTTGCCTCAGCCTTGATGCAGGCGGAAGAGCTTCAGGGGGTCGTGTTCTACCTGATGGGGAATCTCCGCGTCGTGAGCTATCCTACGATAGGCATCGTTCTGGGCTGCTTGCTGATCGGCACCGTGCTCATCTATGGCCAGGTCCTCGCGTTGAACCTCTTGTCGGCGGGGGAAGAGGCGGCGGCCCAGTTGGGGGTGGAACCTGAGTGGGTGAAACGGATCATCTTTGTCGCCTGCAGTCTGGTCACGGGCGCGGCGGTCTCGGCCAGCGGGTCTATCGCTTTCGTTGGCCTGATGGTTCCCCACGCTGTTCGTCTCTGCCTCGGCTCGGACAACCGTCTGGTCATCCCTGCCTCCCTCTTCGGCGGGGCAATCTTCCTGATCCTGGCGGATATCGTAGCCCGGACGGTGGCGGCACCCTTGGAGCTCCCTGTGGGGGTCATCACCGCGTTCGTGGGTGCTCCGTTCTTTGCGTACTTGCTCCGGAGCAGGTATCGGAGCGTCTATCCATGAAAGCGGTCGAAGTTGACGATCTGCGCTTTAGCTATCGCAATGGGCGCGTCTTGGATGGGATTTCGTTAACCGTCGAGTCGGGTGAAATCTTGGGAGTGATCGGGCCCAACAGTGCAGGCAAGACGACCCTGTTGCGACTTCTCAGTCGAGTTCTCGTTGCGGAGGAGGGGACGATTTCGCTCTTTGGCCGAGACGTCAACGCCCTCACTAAACGGGAGGTCGCGCGAACCGTGGCCGTGGTCCCCCAGGAATTTCAGGTGGCCTTTTCCTTTACGGTGGAGCAGGTCGTCGCCATGGGGCGATACCCGCACGCTCGGGGCATCGGCCTCGAGACAGCAGAGGATCACCAGACAACGGAACGCGCGATGGACGAGACAGGGACTGCTCACTTGGCAGCCAAGTATCTCGACCAGCTCTCGAGCGGCGAGAAGCAACGGGTCGTCATTGCCCGTGCGCTGGCCCAGCACCCCCGACTCCTGCTGCTCGATGAGCCAACGGCTCATCTCGACCTCAGTCATCAAGTCGAGATTTTGGGGCTCCTCAAACGACTCAAGTCTGAAGGGGGACTCACCATAATTTTGGTCTCTCACGATCTCAACGCGGCGGCGGCGGTTTCGGACCGGCTCGTTCTGCTCAAGGAGGGGACAGTCCTGACCGCCGGCTTGCCAGAGGAGGTGATGCGACCGGAGATCTTAGAAAAGGCCTACGGCTGCGCCGTCTGGATCGACACGGATCCAGAGACGGGCAAAATCCGCATCCTGCCCCGCTTCTAACGGGGTTCACAGTTGACAGTTCATAGACTGAGCCCCGATTTTTACCGTGAACCGTGAACGATGAACTGTGAACCGTACTGTCCCCGGATTAAAGGGAAGCTGGTGCAAATCCAGCGCGGTCCCGCCACTGTAAGTGGGGAACCTCCCTGCATCATGCCACTGTCCCGCGAAGCGGGATGGGAAGGCGCAGGGGGTGATGATCCACGAGTCAGGAAACCTTTTCCGGGGGAAGACGAACATCACTTTCGCGGAAAGGGAGGTGTTCCATGGTTTCCACGATTTTCAAGAATGCGATCCTGACGGCAGCACTCACAGGGTTATTGATCGGGGTGGCCTGGGCCCAGGAGAAATCAACGGAGAAAAAAATAGGCGAGGAAGAGGAAATTGTTCAACTCCCGACGGTGGTCGTCCGGGGCACTCGGCTGCTCGAGTTTCCCCTGGATCTCCGCCGGTTTCCGGGCCAGGTCCGGGAGACGACCGCAGAGGAGATCGAAACCTCAGAGGCACACACGGTCCCTGAGGTTATTAAGACCGAGCCCGGGGTTACCCTGTACAACAACACCGGGAATCCGTATGAACCCACCTTTGATATGCGAGGCTTCAGCGGCGCACCGGTGACAACGACCACCGTGATCCTCGACGGGGTCCGCGTCAACAACCCCGATTTCAACTTTGTCAATTGGGATCTGATCCCGGTGAAAGATCTGCAAGGGATCCAGGTCCTTCCTGGGACTGCGTCCGTCTTTGGAAAGAACGCGTTGGCTGGGGTCGTCAACCTCCAGACCAAGCGGGGAGGACCGGTGCCCGAGGCCAAGGTCGAGGTGGCCGGCGGCAGTTTTGGACGCCAGCGATACCGGGGAAGTTTCGGCGGCCCCGTCGGGGGCTTCGACTACTATCTTGGATTTACGCAAGACTTCGAGGATGGTTTCCGGGATAACTCCGACTCCGATGTGAGACAGCTCTTTGTCAAGGTGGGCCGCCCGATTCCTTCCCTGGGGACCGACATCACCCTCTCCTACCTCTATGTCGACGATCATCTGGAGCAACCTGGCACGCTGCCGGAAGAAGGTATTCCGGGGGTGTGCCCCAGCATCAACATAGATCGCACGGCGAACTGCACCCCGGGAGACTTCGCAGATCGTATGCTCAACCAAGGGACCCTCAATCTTCGGCAGGAACTTCCGGCCGGCTTCTCCGTTGCGCTCAACGGCTTTGTCCGCGACCTGGACCAGGAGAGCTTCGACAGGTTCCTCTCTGGCGGCACAAATGAGATCTTACTCGACATTCTCACGGGTGGCGCTACTGTTCAGGTGATACACGAGGCCACCCCCTTTGATCGCCCGAACCTCTTCGTTGCAGGCATGGAGTACGCGAGTAGTGATTTTGACAGTAGTGATTCCGGCACGTTCCCCTCCAGGACGGAGACCGACGAACAGGTCCTGGGCTTCTTTTTTCAGGACAGTCTCGACCTGATTCCGGAGGTCCTCATCCTGAGCGCCGGCGGGCGCTACGACTATGACCAGATTGACTTTACCGACCAGCTCGTCCCCACGAGGGATCGCGTCCGAACCTTCGAGCGATTCAATCCCATGGCCGGATTGACCTGGATTGCGTCGGAGACTGACCCAGATGTTGTGGTCTACTTCAGTTACTCGGAAGGATTCCGCACCCCCACGGTGAATGAACTTTTCGCTTTTGCCCCCTTTTCCTCGAACCCGGACCTGGAGCCGGCCACATCCCGCACCTTTGAGCTGGGGACACGGACCCGCATGGGCGAGCATTTTGATGGAACACTGGCGCTTTTTCAGACCGATGTGAAAGATGAGATCTTGTTCGTGCCCACCGGTCTGTTCACTGGGTTGAATGAGAACGTGGATGAGACTCGGCGTCGCGGGATTGAGCTGACGCTGCGGGGACAATACGACGGCGTGGTGGACGGATTTCTCAACTATTCCTACATCAAGGCGACCTTCGAGACTGACGCGTTATTAATCTCGGGGCTGGCCCGCGAAGGAAACGACATCCCCCTCGTCCCGCGGAATCGTCTGGGCCTCGGGATTAACGTCTATCCGATCGAGGGCCTGACCTTTTCGCTCACCGGACTCTATGTGAGTGAGCAGTTTCTGTCGGGGGACGCGGCGAATGTCATCAAGCCGTTGGATGCCTATGGCGTCATGAATGGGCGAGTGAGTTATCGGCGAGGGCCGCTCACCCTCTTCCTGCAGGGGAATAACATCACGGATGCCGAATACGAGGTGTGGGGTATCCCTTCCCGTGGGACGCGCTTTTTGATGCCAGCGCCTGGTGCCAACTTTTTGGCAGGCGCGATCCTCGAATTTTCGGGGTTCTACGAATAGGCACCCTTCCATGCGACTACGACTGAGTCAACATTCGCTCCCGTGGTTTTTTTCTGTGCTTCTCCATGCTGCGATATTCCTCTTGATCCGCTGGGGGGCAGTGGTCCCCCTTTACCCGTATGGTCACGGAGCGATGGAGGTCATGCTCGTTGGTGGCGTTCCCGGAGGAGGTCAGGCACCCGGCCCCGGAACAGAGGGGCATCTATCTCGGGATACATCGGGCCCGGGGAGTGTAGCAAAGCCGTCTATGGAAGAGGCGTCGCATTCTTCCGATGGTCAAAAGGAAGCGAGCAAAACCGATGCGCCAGTCCTTCGGGATTTTGTGCCCCAGGAGGACATCTCTCCACCAACACGTGCACGGAAGGAAGAGGAGGGGAAAGTGGAACAGAAGGATCCCGTAGTTTCGCGCCTCTCTCCTCTCCAAAAAGCTCTGCCGAGGTGGACCCCTCGCGATCCCCCTGAAAGGCCGAGGACATCGGCCTTCAATGAGCCATTGGGGCTGGGCGATGGGTCGGGTGAGATCACCCTCTTGTCGCGTGGGTCGAATGGCGGTGGAGGGATCGGTCCGGGGGCAGGAGAGGGGACAGAGGGGGATTCCGGGGTGGCCCGGGCCGGCGATGGGAAAGGGGTTGGTACGGGGTTTGGTCTTGGGAGTGGGAACGGATCGGGAGGAGGCGGAATGGATTGGTTCCGACTCCTTCGCGACAAGATTGAGAGGGCGAAGCAATATCCTCCGAGGGCCCGGCGATGGGGGATGGAGGGGACTGCGGAAGTGCAGTTTCGCATTGCGCGAGACGGGAGCGTCGAGGATGTCACT
>JAPUFX010000090.1 GCA_027293415.1 Candidatus Methylomirabilota bacterium | reverse complement strand
GGCCGCAATGATTCCACCTACCCTTCGCCGGAGATAGGCCGACAACAGGAAGTCCCGCTCACTGACAAGCGTGTCGTACTTCTCTCGATCGACCACTGCCACAGGTTTCGTAGAGGGATTGGCTCGCTCAGAGTCTTCAGGTCTTTCGGTCATGTTCGGCTAGGCCTTCATCATGGGGTTCGAAGGCCTCTTTTTCATCCGATGACTTTCGGAAGCGGGAGTGCTGACCCAGTACTTTGGTTACTCCGCTCCTGAGCCATCTGTAAAGGTCCCTCGGTAACCTGGCCGGACCAGATAACTTGGGGAGTTTCCTAGAGCCCCAGCAGTACGGGCAAGGGGTCAGCGTATAGCCCGGGTCGCTCCCCCCGCGGCACGTGGGGCATTCGATATAGTCCTGACTACTCATCAAGATTTCCTTTCGAATCCGGTGGTCGATTTCCTCGGGTTGCAAATCCCTACCAATGGGTTGTCTATTCGCAATGCGTGTGCCAGGGGCTGGATCCTGTTAATTTGCTGGAATTGAAGGAATTCTCGGCGGGATGCCCTCTATCTTGCGGTGACGGTTTTCGAGCGGCTGGCGGGAAACAGGCAGGTCCTCTCTACGCAAGCTTAGGCTATCAGATTTATGGGTTTAAGAGATCAAAGTTTGGGCTTGACGGGGAGACTCCTATTAGGTACTTACTGATCGCGGTCAGAAAAATTGCTGATTTTCATCACATCATTAATCCACTCGTGCCGGCCCTACGCCGGAAAATCTGACGCCTTCGCGGGCGGAGCATGGCCTGGGAGGTGTTTTACTTTTCCGATGGGTGCGTGATCCTGGAGGTAGTCCGCGCCAGCCGAATGGTAAGGGTTCAGAAGCGCTCGGCCCAGGCAAGCTAGAAAAAGGGGTGGAAAAACTCCCAGGGAGGGGAGACTGACCGAGAAAGGGAGACGACCATGCCAGCACAACGGGTATTCCTGAAGACTTCCGGGCTTCTTGTGACGGTTGTCCTGGGTATGCTGTGGATCGGCATACCTACCATTGCCAAGGAGAAACCGGAGCCGTCGCTCTACGAGCGCCTCGGCGGCGTGTACCCGATCGCGACCGTTGTCGATACCTTTATCGAGCTGCTGCTAGTGAATGACGTGCTGAACGCCAACCCAGCAATCAAGGAGGCGAGAGACCGAGTGCCGAAGGCAGGCCTCAAGTACCGCGTCACCGCCCTGGTCTGCCAGGTCAGCGGGGGCCCGTGCAAGTACACGGGGCGCTCGATGAAGGAATCCCACGCGCAGATGTACATCACGGAGCGGGAGTGGCAGGCGATGCTGGCCGACTTCCGCCGCACTCTCAACAACTACCAGGTTCCCAAGCGTGAACAACAGGAGCTCATTGCCATCGTGGAGAGCACGAAGAGGGACATTGTGATCTCGGCTGGACAGAAGAAGCATTATTAGGATTGGATCCGCCGTACCTTAAACCGATAGGACGGAACAGCGAAAGATGCAGACCGGGGAGGGAAAGCTTGGAGAAAGCAGAATGTATCTGGGTAGTCCAATAACTCACAGGAGGGAGGGAGGATGGCGCTAGACACGGGGAACCTTCGAGAAGCAATTCAGAAAGTGTACAGCGAGGTCGTCCGCGATCCCAAAAAGGGCTACCACTTTCACACGGGTCCGGACTACGCCGCCGATCTCCTGGGATACGCGCGGGCGGACCTGGCCGAACTGCCTGATTCGGTGACGGCGCCCTTTGCCGGCGTGGGCAATCCCCTTTCTATGGGCCAGCCGCGACCTGGTGAGACCGTGGTCGACATCGGCGCGGGGAGCGGCATGGACACTTTCCTGGCGGCGAAGGCCGTAGGCGAGTTGGGCCGAGTCATTGCCGTGGACATGACCGACGAGATGCTCGAGTGCGGTCGCGGGAACGTGGCGCTGACCGGGATGACACACGTTGAGTTTCGCAAGGGCCTCGCCGAGGCCCTGCCAGTCGACGATGGCACGGTGGACCTTGTCATCTCGAATGGCGTGATCAATCTCTGTCCCGACAAGGCTGCAGTCTTCACTGAGGCTTTCCGAGTCCTCAAACCTGGTGGCCGGCTCCAAATCGGGGACATCATCGTGCAGAAGGACATCCCGCCGGCGGCACGGGAGAAGATTGAACTCTGGACTGCTTGAATTGGTGGCGCTCTGCTGGAAGCAGAGTACCTTGCCTCGATCCGAAACGCCGGGTTCGTCAACGTGGACATCGCGTGGCGCGGCAAGCCCTTCACGGGTGCAGCCGCTCAGGCCAATGCCGACAAGTTCGCGCTGGATGGCCTAAACATTCGCGCACGAAAGCCGTAGAGGGACCAGGCTCGCCAGACACACTTTGAGTGTAGCTCTCGACACAGCAAATTCAATAACTTCAAGCACTTGGGTGTGCAGGGCGCGGCAAAATATACCATTTCGTGACCCAAAAACGCAACCTATACGCAACCGAATCGACAAGTCCTTCCCCCGGTCATACACCACAGGAGTCCTAGTCCACCCATATAGCTTACCATCGGTGAGGTCTCCTTGTGTCAATCTACATTCGAGGATACGCGTGTTCCACTCCTCCACGGAGTTGGGCAACCTCAGCCAAGGGTTTGTAGTTGTAACATTCCCAGGCATTTAAAGGCCTGCCCGCGACAACCAAAGGGGATTGCATGAAGGTATTGACACCAACCACGTCTTCGGCGACGCTGTAGCCCCTGACAGGAAAAGCGGAGATGGAAACCGGGGTGAGCATAGCTCCCGGCCAACCTCAGGCACAATCGTTAGCGCACCAAACACCCAGACGCCTTCCGGGCGGAGCCCCCAGAGCGAAATGAACCTCGTTGCCATGGCGCATCAGACGCGCCGAAAGGAGGAGAGCGATGCCGACCTACGTCAGCCTGCTGAACTGGACAGGCCAGGGTATCAAAAAGGTGAAGGAGACGACCAAGCGGTCCAAGGCGTTCCTGGACAGGGCGGGGAAGATGAAAGTGAAGGTCAGGGAGATCTATTGGACCATGGGCCACTACGATGTCGTGGTGATTATGGAGGCTCCGGATGACGAAGCTATCAGTCGCCTGATGCTACATGAAGGCGCCTTAGGGAACGTCAAGAGCGAGACCCTCCGAGCCTTTTCGGCGCAGGAGATGACCCAGATCCTCAAAGAGATACCTTAGGCAGAACGGGAAGAGAGAAGGCATAGTTCATCGCCGGACCTCTAGAGAGGAGACCGGTTAGAGGGCGGAGGACAGCCTGGGAGTATGGCTACCTCCGTCCACACAGAAGTACGAGGACATGTTTCTAAAGCTACAGCGGGAGGCGAGGGAGGCCGGGCTTAGACGGGAGGAATAATGAGCAAGGCTTCGGACTATAAAAAAGCAGTAGAGGAAACGGAAAGACAGCGGAGCCGGGCGGAGGGGACGAAGCCCGTTTTTACTTTGCCGGGACAAGGGCCGCTCGCTTTCGTTTCAGAGGAGGGAGGGCTTGTCCTGCAAATAGGGAAACCCCTAAACTCGGCGGAAGCCCTAAAACTCGCGGCCTGGATTGTGAAAACATTCGGGGA
>JAPUFX010000089.1 GCA_027293415.1 Candidatus Methylomirabilota bacterium | reverse complement strand
CGACAGATCCTGCAGCTGATCGGCCCAGCGGAAAAAATTGTCGGGCGAGAGGCTCCCTGGCGACGGTCTGATACCTGGAGCGAGCTGACGGCGCCACTCCGCCTCCAGATCAGCCACCACCTTGAGCTGGGCATCGACATCAATTGCCTCAGCCTCTATATCAAAGCTCGCCAGGCGCAGCATGCGGTTGCCGACGATGGCATTGAGCGGCCGATTCACCAGGACCGCCGCCCCCGCCTCTATGGCAGCCTCAAGGACCGTTTGCTGGTTGTCCGGCCCGGTGTTGCCCTCCAGGACACCACCCCCTTCGAACAGGTTCATCGGCACCTGAAGGACCCGGAAATGATGGCCGGGGCCTCCGGCTTCTCGGGCCGCGTCCAGCATGTGGCTGAGCGAAGTCGCCTCAGGGTCCGAAGCGGGCGAGACCGCCGTATTCGAGGAGACACCGTACCATCGGATCGTGCCCACCTCGACCTGGCTTTCGAAGAAGGCAAAAGCATCCCGGAGTCGCCGGTAGAACTCTGTCCGGAGGTCCTCCAGAGACCCGCGGCCTCGCTTCTTGGCGTCGGAGAAAAAGTACTCGGGATTGTGGAGCAGGCAGACGTCCAGGGTGTCGAGCTGGAGTCGTGCGAGCGAGCGCTCGAGTTGCTCGCCGAGGAACTCGGGATGGATACAGTGCCAGCAGCCATCCATGTATTTGATCATCTCTGGAAAGGATTGGCCGGCTGCCTCCCGTTCCTGGGCCAGGACCAGGTTTGTCCCCTGCACGTAGCCGATCTTCGAGACAACGATGACTTCCTCACGGCGCAGCTTTCCGGCCCGTACCAGCGCGCCGAGTGCGATACCGACGCAACGTTCGCTTCCGCCATCCATGTAGTTGGTAGAGGTATCAATCAGATTGCAGCCAGAGAGTAGGGCCTTTTCGAGGGCCTCGCGGTGCCTGGGAGTCTCATCGTCAACCCGGTAGCCGCCAAACCCAACCTTGCTGGTGGTGAGGCCGGTCGAACCGAGCGGGACGTAGCCCAGGGCGGGGAACCGAGCGGCATAGGCGGCGGTATCGCCCGGGGTTGTGCTGCCTGCCAGGAAGGTGCCGACGACCGACCGCCTCATGGTTTCCGCGTCCGCGGTGGGAGCGCTCAGGGCCGGGGCCACCAGCGCCGGATCGGTAATGGGCGCCTGGCAGGCAAAGTTCTGGCAAACATAGAGTGCGGCCTTCCCGTTGACAAGTCCCTTCCCTTCGAGCAGCGGGAAGGAGGGAGAGTCGCCCGAAGACGGATCGTAGTGGGCGATGATCCTGTTGGGGAGGTAGTGGCGACCAACTTCGCGCCGGATCGCTTCAAGACGAGTCTCCCCGCTACTCCCGATCAGGGCCAGCTCAAGCGGCCCATCCAGGAGCAGATCCACCACCGCCAGGCTCTTGTCAAAGGCATGGGGGAGGCGGTTAATCTGTTTGCCGTAGGCGGTAATGGCCTGCTCCGCTGCGATCCGCAGATTTTCGCGGTCCAGGTGGAACGAGAGGCGGGCGAGCGCAGAGGCGGCCACGGCGTTCCCGGCTGGGGTGGCTCCATCGTTTCCCTCCCGATGCCGCACGATCAGAAATTCGTGGTCCCGCGCTGTGGAGTAGAAAGCCCCGCTCTCCTCGTCGAGAAAGTCGGCCAGAACGATCTCGACCAGGTGCAGCGATTCCAGGAGGTAGCGGGATGCACCGCCTGCCTCGTAAAGGTCGATCAGCCCCTCGGCGAGGTAGGCATAGTCCTCGAGGTAGGCATCGAGGTGCGCCTTGCCTGCCCGGTAGGTCCGGAGCAGTCGGCCATCCGCTCGAACGAGGGTGGTGAGCAAAAAATCGGCGGCACGCGTGCCGGCATCCAGATATCGCCGGTCACCGAGGACGCGATATCCCTCGGCCATCGCGCTGATCATCAATCCGTTCCAGGCGGTGAGGATCTTGTCGTCGAGCCCGGGTGGGATCCGCTGCCCCCGGGCCTCGTAGATTATCGGCCGTGCCCGATCGAGCGATGCCTGAAGCGCCTCGGGGTCGATATCGAGCCCGGCCGCGACTTGATTAATCGTGCGGCGGACGTTGGCAATGCTCTTTCCCTCCCAGTTTCCCCTGGGCGTGATGTCGTAATAGGCGCAGAAGCGCCGCGCCTTCTCCTCGCCAAGGATTGCTTCGATTTCGTCTGGCGCCCAGACGAAGAATTTCCCCTCCTCCCCCTCGGAGTCGGCGTCAGTGGCGGAGTAGAAGCCGCCCTCGGGAGCGGTCATCTCGCGCAAGATGTAGTCCAGGACTTCGGTAGCAATGCGCTGGTACAAGGGACCGCCGGTGACCTGGAAGGCCTCGAGGTAGGTCCGGGTAAGGAGTGCGTTATCGTAGAGCATCTTTTCAAAATGCGGGACGAGCCAATGCTCGTCCGTCGAGTAGCGGGCAAACCCGCCGCCGATCTGGTCGTAGATCCCTCCCTGGGCCATAGCGTCAAGTGTCTTGAGGGCCATGTGCAGGGTACGGTTGTCCCCGGTGCGCTGGTGATGGCGCAGGAGGAGCGAGAGTTTCGTTGCGGCGGGGAACTTGGGGGCGGGACCAAATCCGCCGTGGGTGGCGTCAAAGGTTTCGGCACAATAGGAGACGGCCGCGGCGACTTCCGCCTCACCGACCGGCATAGAGGCGAGGGAGCGTGACGACTGGCGGAGGTGTTCGGTCAGCTCAGCGGCCTGTTGCTGAACTGTCTCGGGGTTGTTTTCCCAAATTTCGGCAATCCGTCGGAGCAGGGTGGGGAACCCGGGGCGACCATATTTGTCTGTCGGGGGGAAGTAGGTTCCCGCGAAAAATGGCTGCTGCTCGGGGGTCAGGAAGACCGTCATGGGCCAGCCCCCTTGCCCGTGGTTGAGCGCGAGTGTGGCTGCCATGTAAATCTCGTCGAGGTCGGGCCGCTCCTCTCGGTCAACCTTGATGCAGACAAAATGCTTGTTCATAAGCGCGGCGATGGCCTCGTCCTCGAACGACTCGCGTTCCATGACATGGCACCAGTGACATGTGGAGTAGCCGATACTGACGAGGATGGGACGGTTTTCTATCTTGGCGCACTGGCGGGCCTCCTCCCCCCAGGCATACCAGTCGACCGGATTATGGGCGTGCTGTAATAAATACGGACTGGTCTCGTGGATCAACCTATTGGTGTGCCGCGGCGCAGCCTCTTGGCTCATTATGGTACTCCTTATACTCCTTATGATTCCGCTGGTTCCAGGGGACCGGTGTAAAGGGTCCAAAGGTGAGAAAAGTCCGGCAAGTCCTCGGTGTAATATCTTGTGAGGCCGGCAGGGTGGGCAGTGTGAGCGCCGCGAGACCGTGACGGTGAATAGCGTGTTAGCGACTGAGAACAAATATACTTAACGGCCGCGAGGCCGACGAGAACTTACGTTGGGACCTTTCTCTCAATGCGACTTTACCGGAACGTCGGAGGGGTGTCAAGAACTCGTGTCGCGCGGCGAAGGCGCGGTTTATCGGGGTGTGAGGGGAAGAGGCGAGGATTGACAAGGGGAAGAAAACTGGCTATCCTCAAAGGATGAATCGGCCTGAGCGTGCAAAGACTCTTAGATAACTGCAGGCGAGGCAGGGGGGAAGTCACCTCCCCCCGGTTATTGTTTGGGAGGAGTAGAGCGATGACGATTCAAGAATTAGTTGCCATGTTTCCGGAAATCCCCCAGGACCTTCGCGGGGAGCCACTCCTTGCCCAATACGCGGAGGCCTTCAAGGACCAACTCCAGGTTGCGAGGAACCCCGGTGCCTGTTCGGCCCAGCATGATCCAGCCAACCAGTACTATCTCAAACTGATCGGTCCCATCCGGTTATACTGGTACGGGCTTTCCACCCGGGAAAGGGTGCTCAAGCAATTGCAAGAGATGCTCGATCAGCACCGGGCCGACCCAGCCGGATTCGTCGCAAGCCTCGTGCCTGACAACACTGCTGAGAGCGAGGTAAAGGGCCCGGGCTGCTCGTGAGACTTTAATTTTCGCGCCCAGAGACCCCTTTTTCATCCTCGACATAATTACGGCTCGTGTCTGGCGACACAACTCGGCGATTGAATGTGTCGCCCAGAATGTCGTTTTTCGGGAGAAGAAATCATGAGCCAGCCACCAGATATCTTTGGTCTCATACGATATTTGGCGGAAGAAAAAGAGCGGATGGCGAAACAAAAGCCCCCCGGAATCCCCGCCTTCATTGATTGGAGAGATCAAACATACGTCGGCAGTATTCAAGAGATTGCTCCAGACTACAGCAGGGAAATTGTCCTACTCAATAAATCGCCCCAGCCGGTTTCCGACGAATTTAAAAATGCGGTCTTGGCCTTAGACAAAAATAGGCTACGTTTGACGGCAGAATCGATGTTCGATTTGCGGGCGCGGATTCATATCTTGAAAAGATCTGAAGAGAGATTGATGGGACTCACCGAGGGTCAACAGGAGTATCTGCAAAACGAGGGGGTGGAGGTCACCGAGGAAACGACCGGGGAAACGATGACCGCCTTCAGTCCGAAATACTACGCCGATCCCGATTATAAAGGAATAAGCAAGAATTAGGGTTTCTTTGCACGGAGGCGCTCGATGAGCGCCGTGACCTCGTCGAGGCGGGTACGGACCTCTGCCTCTGTCCTGGACACCTCTTCGGGCGGCGCGCCTTTATCGACCGCATCCTCGAAATCCGTCACCGCGATACCGAATATTTTTAGCAACCGGCGGGTCTCCTCGCTTGGCATGGCTCCCTCCTTTTGCAGCTGGACAAGCCCGACAATTGATAGCAACTCCCAGTTTTACCCTGTCCCCACTGGCAGCTACCATGATAAGGATGCCTCGATGGGATCGCAAGCCCTTTTCCCCGTCTCTCCACTTCTCCTTTGTTGACGTTCTGGAAATTCAAGCATAGTATCGAGCTATGAAGCACGTGGTTTTGCGAATGAATTGCATTATTGCAGCCATAGTTCTGGCCGCTGCGGCGTGCCTTATGCCCGCCGCTTGGGCAGGCCAGACCGACGAACGCCTGGATGCCCTGTTTGACCGCCTTAAGACCACCCACAGCGAGACCGAGGCGGCGGCGCTCACGTACCAGATCTGGGTTATCTGGCGGCAACCCGAAAACGACATCGTTGACACCCTCATGTCCAAGGGTATCGAGGAAATGTCGCGCCGCGACTACGAGGCGGCGGTGGACACCTTCAGTGAGGTGATCAAGCTCGAGCCGGACCTGGCCGAAGGATGGAACAAGCGGGCCACCGTCTACTACCTGATGGGCGAATATGAGGCGTCGGTGCGCGATATCGAACGGACGCTCGCCCTCGAGCCACGTCATTTCGGGGCGCTCTCGGGACTCGGCTTCGTCTATATCAGCCTCGGCGACAATCGAGCGGCGATAAAGGCCTTCGAGGCGGCGCTCGAGATCAATCCCTATTTGCCTGGCGCGCGAGCGCGCGTTGAGGAACTGCGTCGGCGCCAGCGCCGCAAAGCCATCTGACGGCATACCGATCCCTGCGCATCCCACACCGAATCTGCCCATAATCCTCAATTAGCTCGAATCACCATTGCTGCGAAAAAATGAAAAAGGCTGCGGGATGCGACCCGGTGAGACGGTTGTGCCAAAAGGAAGGGAGAAACGGCTACTTAAGCTTTACTCCACAAAGGTAACAATGACTGGCACGCCCGAGTATAAGGCCTTTTTTGCAATTCACACACCTGGATAAAACGAAATAGATCGATGTGAATGCTCCTCCGAAAATAATGCCGATCAGTTTTACTTCGCTGTCACTGAATCCCTTTGCATCGAGGAAGACGAGTACAACGATGGTCAGAGGAACGAAAAGCGCAAGGGCAATGTTTCCCCACCAACTGTTTCTCTTGAACTTTTCTTGCAGTTCTCGGATTTGGTTCTCACTCAAGTTGACTTGACGCGACTCTTTCGGAACTCTTTTCAGCGGCGCTGCACATTTCGGACAGTAATCCCAGTGTGTACTGGCAAAAAGCTGTTGAAGGTCCCACCGTTTCGAGCAGGCAGGACAACGCCAGACCTTCCAATTGAATCGGATTAAAGCCAACCCCATCAAAAGCCAAAAAATCACCAGTCCTTTAAGAAAGCCCTCATCTTTGATGTATACAAGGAGAAAGAACGACGCAAAGAAAAAGACAAAGAAAGTCACATTGGCAAGAGTGACCCTCCGTCGTAATTCCCGGAATTGCTCCTGAAGGTGGATTTTCTCTACGTCTGTGTAGTGCTGTTGTGGCATATCCCCTGCTCGCGGACCTGGTCACTGCACCCATCTCAGAAAGGCGCATGCAGGGGACATGCCACTGCCTTACCTATCTGCGTTTTTCCAACCGATGGACAGGGATGAAAAAGCAGGGAAGGCTAACTTTAGGCGTAGTCTGGCTCATTGCCAGGCTTCCACTTGACACCGCAGCCCACGCTGGGCTTTTGATCTTGGGGGAGGGGCCCACCCGCAAGGGCGGCATCCAAGGCTGCGCGAAGGTCCTTCCCGGTCACCGGAATGTCGTTCTTCGGACGGCTGTCGTCGTATTGCCCCCGGTAGATGAGCTTGCGATCCTTGTCGAAAAGGAAGAAATCCGGTGTACACGCGGCCCGATAGGCTTTGGCCACTTCCTGGGATTCATCAAAAAGGTACGGGAAAGTAAAGCCGCACCGCTTGGCGGCCTCGGCCATTTTGTCGGGGGCATCATCCGGATACCGCTCGACATCGTTCGAGTTGATCCCCACGACCGCCACCCCCTTGCTCTGGTACTCTTTGACCAGCTGGACGAGATGCTCCCGGAGATGCAGGACATAGGGGCAGTGGTTGCAAATGAACATCGCCAGCAGGGTAGGCGCATCGGCGAAATCGGCAAGCGAGGTGATCTTTCCATCAGTGTTCGGAAGCGCAAAATCCGGGGCTTTCGCCCCAAAGGGTAACTCCATCGTCGATGATATCGCCATGATCCCTCCTTCAGGTTGCCTACACGTTTTCTGCCTCGCGGTGTGTGACGGTGCCCTCCTGATCAAGCCTTGCTCTTTGCGGCGCGGCGCAATACCCATCCATAGATTCCGAGATTAATCCCCAATACCAAGAGACCCAGGGTAATCTGCAGCTGTCGCGTGAGATGTGTGGGATAAAGGACCGGCAAAATGTAGTGCTCGATAAAGCTGGACCGATATCCGACCGCCCCACCTCGTGCCCGGAGCCAGTTCTCAAGCGGCGTGAGTGGACAGATCCAACCCGTAAATTCAATGAGTGCACCCCACAGAACCACCGGAACGTGTAACCAGGCACACCGCTTCCACCTCAGGACGAAGAATCCGCCGAGTACTACGAACAGGACGAAGGCAAAATGCACCATCACTACGAAGTCGGCCAGAACGCCATAGAGCATTCTCTGGTTCTCCCATCTGGCTCCGTTCTCAGCCGGTTTCACATCGGTCAGTGGGGAATCTGCCGCTCGAAAGTTTGGACCAGAACTGTGACCGCTTCCGGCTCGGTAGTGGGAAGCGAGCAGGAAATCCCCACACAGACGTAGGCCTGTGGCGTGCCTTTCGCGCGCGTCGCTTGCATGGCCGCAGCGATCGGCGGGGGGAGCTTTGCTGCCTCCTCAAGGGCCGGATCATAGGCTGCCACGATCTTTCCGGGCCGAAAGGCTTTCAGGGCGGCCTGCCACAAGGCCAGGGTGCGGGGGTCGGATCGGGGGCCAATGATGGCCACATGGGCCGGAGGGTGTAGGTGAAGATCGACTGCCAGGGCGTAGGTCGAAGCGAATATCCCATTGTCGGGGGCAGCTACAGCGAATGTCTCCAGGATCTGCTCGGCCCGCTTGTGATACATGTTCGCGTTTGTCAGCAAATACAGTTCGTTCAGGACCAAGGCCGCCATGGCGTTCGGCGAGGGAAAGGGGGTGTCCGTAAAGGATTTGGAGGGGCGCTTGAGGAGACCCAGGGCCGTCGATTCGGGTCGGAAGTCGAAGAAGGCATTCCCGGTCTCGTCCCAGAAGGTGCGAAGGGCCTGATCCATCAATTCTCTTGCCGTCTTGAGATACCGGACGTCTCCCGTGACCTGGAAGGCCTGGAGGAGGGCTGCGGTGATCCACACGTAATCGCTGAGGAAGCCGGGGGTGTGGGGTTTCCCGTCGGAGAGGGCGTGGTACAGTCCCTCTTCCCGCGAGTAGATGCGCGTGAGGAGATAGTTCAGGCTTTTCAAGCCAAGAACCTTGAGCTCTTCCCGGCCCAGGACCTTGTAGGCCTCGAGGTAGGCGCTGATCATCATGCCGTTCCGGTCGGCGAACAGGGTCTGGTTCACAAAGGGTGTCTTCCGCTTTGTCCGTGCCTCGATCAAGCGGGTGTTCCCACTCGCGATGAGGGCCTTGACCTGACGGACAGGAAGGGAAAGGTCCCGGGCGATCTGCTCAGGTGTGGACGCCACCCAAAGGACGTTTCGTCCGGGAGTCTCCCGCATGTCTCCCTTCTCATCGATGGCGTAATGTCGTACGAGGACCTCTGCCTCATCCTTTGACAGCGCTGCCCTCACTTCCTGGATGGTCCAGGTATAGTAGGCCCCATCGTCCCCAGGACCTATATCCGCATCCTGGTCCGCGTAAAACCCTCCCCGTTCTTGATCGGACAGGACCGCGTTCGTGTAGACAATGATCCCCTCGGCGACCTCCCTGTAGCGCGCGTTCCCTGTTGCCTGGTAGGCGCGAAGATAGTTCATGAGCAGTAGGGCATTTCCCGTAGTGAACTTCTCAAAGTGGGGAATACGCCAGGCCCGGTCAGTGGTGTACCGGTGAAACCCTCCTCCGAGTTGGTCGTGGATTCCTCCTTTGGCCATCTCGTCCAGGGTTGTGGTGGCGATCCTGAGCATCTGCTCATCGCCCTTCTCCGCGTATGTCCTGAGGGCAAGTGCGATTGACCCGGTGTGGGGGAACTTCACCGCCGGCCCAAAGCCTCCGTGTTCCTCATCGAAGAAACGGGTCATTGACTGGATAATGGCTTCGACGAGCTGGGGGGAGAGGGGAGCCTTCCTGAGTCTCTCAGCTTCATGAGTGGACAGCGCCTTGTACAGCTTATCGGCAGTCGTCAGGATCATCTCTCTGCGGTCTCTATAGAGCTCGGCGAGCTTGGGGAGCAGCCTCTTGAAGCCCGGCCGCCCGAACCGGTCATCGGGGAAAAAGGTTCCTCCGCCGTAGAAGACCTTCCCTTCGGGGGTCATAAATACCGTGAGGGGCCAGCCACCGTGGCCCGTAATGGCCTGCACCGCCTGCTGGTACCGGGCATCAATATCAGGCCGCTCGTCCCGATCTACCCTGATGGCGATGAATGCGTTGTTTATCAGCTGTGCCACCTCGGGATTGCTATACGTCTCGTGGTCCATCACGTGGCACCAGTGGCACCAGATCGCTCCAATGTCCATGAGAATCGGCCGATCCAGCTCCTTGGCCAGTCGAAAGGCTTCTTCCCCCCAGGGATACCAGGCGACCGGGTGGCTTGCCGCCTCCTGGAGATATGGACTGGACGCACCGGCGAGCTGATTCGTCAACTTCTGCCCGGCCTCAATGGGAGGGGTGGCCACAAGGGTGAGCGCGGCCATGATCCCTGAGACGCAAATCCACGATCGGAAGGTATCCATATAAGTTTTCACAGGTCCCGACAAGCCCTTCAGGGGTGGCTGGTGCTTGGCAGCCCCCAGATGACCCGGTCACTATTTGTTCATCTAGCCTACGGACGTCATCGGAACAGGTCAAGAGAAAACCTTATTTTTTCAGCGGATTCGGGAATATGTTGCTGAAATTTCAGTGAAATTCGAAATAAAGTTGAGAATCTGACTTATTGAATTTTTTGGATGGAAGAGAAGAAAGGTGGGTAGCTTCAGGTCATAGTCCCTCGTTGGCTGTCTCGGCCTGGAGGCGATGGATCGCCTCCCAGTAACGGTCATCGCCCGTCGGCGGAGGGAGCTTCTGGATTGTAAGCACCAAACGCCTATTTAGATCCACGCGGGCCAGAACGTAATCGCCCACGTGGAAATCGTGGAGGTCCACCGACCCGGGGACCCGGAGGCTTCACGTGGACCTCCCACCCTGATACTCCCAGATAGCCATCTCGCGATACCTTGGCTCGATCCGTTGGATGAGCCCTTCAACCCAGACAAGGTATGCATGGCGGGCAAGGGCGACGCCTGTGAAGAGCAGCACCGCCGTAGTGACTGCGGTGAAGCAAAAAATTGTTGTTGAGGCGGCGCCTTCCCGGGCGACTTTGGTGTGGAGTAGGGACATCTCTAGTTCTGTGGTGAGGAATTTCGGTTTACGGTTTCGAGAAGATGGTTTTCCTGTTCTCGTCAAAGAACAGGAGGACCGGTCCTTTTTCTACCACTCCCATAGCCACGCGCCGTTTCTGGGTCGTGTCGAGGAAGAAGAGGCCTGGCCCTTTCTGCACGATGCCTAAAACCGCGCGCCGCGTCCCTTCTGCGTCGTAGAAAGCGAGGTGTGGCCCGTGCTCCGCCATGCCAAGCTCCGCTCGTACCTTCCCGTTCGCGTCCATGAGGACGAACCGCTCTGCCTCAACCTTCCATTGGACCTGGGGTTTTGCTTGGCCGATCAGCAGAGTAGCTCCGGCGAGAACCATGACGACAAGGCCCGCCCGCTTCAGGCGGCGGTTTTGCTTTTCCAGCGTCTCAAGCCTTTCAAGCACGGACGTTTCCATGTCACCCCTCCATGTGACGATACCAAATAGCAGTCAGCAATCAGCATGTTCCAAGCTGTCAGCCCTCAGCATCTGCGAAACTCGGATGTAGACCTACGTGTAAGCAAGCTGACCGCTGATAGCTGATCGCTGGTTGCTAATTCCTAGCGGACCCACTTGTTGGGTGTCCCATCCATGGCCGAGCCTTCCTCGGGGCGCCACACGGCCGCCTTCTCGATCATCTTGGCCATGTCGAAGTCGCGGTCGGTAATGCCGCCAGAGGCATGGGTCCGGAGCTTGACCCAGACCTTGCCCCAGGTCACCTCGAGATCCGGATGGTGCCAGGCCGCCTCTGACAGAAAGCCGATGGCATTCACCAGCATCAAGGTGGTCGGCCACCCATCAGTGTTAAACTTCCGTCGGATCCAGCGCCCTTCCAGATACCACTCGGGGAGCTCCTTTTCCAGGCGCTTTATCACCTCGTCATCCATGATCACCGGCAGTTTTTTCTCTCCTTCCATCGTATGATCCTCCCTGTAAGGGTTCACCGTTTTTTCAGAGGTCCTAGCGTCGCTGTCCGATTGCCCCCTGGGGGTCAGGAAAAGAGAGCCTCGATCAGTGCCTTGGCTTTCACCAGCGTCTCCTCGTACTCTGCCTCGGGGTCCGAGTCAGCCACGATGCCCCCCCCCACCTGGAAGTATGCCTGGCCGCTCCGACAGATCATGGTGCGGATGGCGATGTTCAGGTCCAGGTCTCCGCCGAAGTCCAGATATCCAATGGAGCCAGTATAAATTCCCCGGCGGGTGGGCTCGAGCTCCTCGATGATTTCCATTGCCCGGATCTTTGGCGCCCCTGTCACGGACCCACCCGGGAAAGAGGCCCGGATGAGGTCGATGCGGTCACGGTCCGGCCGCATTTGGCCCACAATCCTGGCGGTCGTCTGAAAAACCGTCGCGTATGTCTCGAGCACCCGTAAGGTTGGTACTCGGACGGAGCCGTACTTGCAAACCCGGCCCAAATCATTGCGCGCTAGGTCCACGATCATGACGAGCTCTGCCTGGTCTTTCACGCTGCTCAGGAGTTCCGTCCGCAAGTACCGATCCTCGTCAGGGCTCTTCCCGCGGGGACGGGTTCCCTTCATCGGGCGGGTCTCGACTTTCCGGCCCCGGAGTCGGAGGAACCGTTCGGGTGAGGCCCCGACGACGGCGAAATCGCCATAATCGAGGAAGCAACCGAATGGCACTGGATTGATCCGATGGAGGCGCCGGTAAAGCACAAATGGATCCCCGTCAATTGCCGTGGAAAAGCGCTGGGAGAGGTTAACCTGGTAGATGTCCCCGGCGGCGATGTATTCCTTGGCTTTCCGCACCGCATCGAGATATCCGTCCTTGGTGAAGTTGGCCTGGAGGCCGCCGATCGGAGGTCCCATCTCCCCAGGTGATATTCTCGGCGCTCGCCACTTCGAAAGCCACTCCAGCCTGCGAATCAGTTCCTCCCCCCGCGCTCGCGCCCGACGGTAGGCCGCGTCTGGGTTGAGCTCCGGCAGACCGGTCGAAACGACATACAGGCGTCCTTTGAGATGGTCAAAGACGAGAGCGCGATCGTAAAGACCAAAGCGGCAGTCCGGAACCTGCAGGTCATCCGTGGTGAGACAGGGGAGTCGTTCGATGTGGCGGCCCAGATCGTAACCAAAGTGCCCGACGGCTCCCGCGAGAAATGGGACGGGTTGTACCCGCCAGCAGACCTGGAAGCGTTCGAGGAGTGCACGGAGCGCGTCAAAGGGATCTGCTCGGAAGGTGACCGAGTGGCCGTCTTCCCGGATCTCGATCTCTCGTCCCCGCGCCCGGAACGTGAGAAAGGGATCGGCGCCGAGAAAGGAGAAGCGACCGAGCTGAAAGCGGTTCATTCCGCTTTCCAGCAGGAAGCTCGAGGGGGCCTCCCGAAATAGGGCAAAGGCCTCTCGGGGGGAGATGTCGAGCGGATACTCTTTCAGAAAAGGGGTCAGGGTCGGAGGGGCAGCTAGCATCTCTCTTCTTCTCGGTGCGTATCCGTTCATCCGGACAGCCGGTGCGACTGCCCGAGGTCTTTCATACTAAGGGAAAATATAACGGGATTATAACGCCACCACCATGGAGCCTGCAAGTCCAAAGCGGGTGCCCCGGCGTGGGTGTTCTGGCGGGGTTTGACACAGGGTCGCGGCTGCCGTATCATCCGTGGGCCTAAAAATCTCGCGAGGCAAATCTCGCCACCCCTGCTCATGGTTGGGGAGCAAATATGCTTTGGCCAAGGTCTGTGCTTCGCTTTCCTCCCCGGAGGCAAATTCTCCTGGCCTCCCGGCCCTTCCGCTATCGTGGCGGGCGGCTCTGGATCGAGGAGGTGCCGTGGGAAAAGATAGTTGCAGCGCTCGGCACCCCGGTTCTGATTTACTCTCGAGAGCGACTCTTGAGCAACATCGCCTCCCTGGAGAAAAGTATCAGATCCCTGCCCATTCCCGTCCGAATCCATGCCGCACTCAAGGCCTGCACCCTTCCTGGAATTGCAGCCATTCTTCGAGAGGCCGGCCTCCAAGTCGAGGTCATGTCGGATTTCGAATACCTGCTCAGCCGGAGGGCAGGCTTCACCGCGGATCAGATCGTGGTGAACGCACCGGCGAAAGAAAGCCGCTTCCTTGCCCAAGCCGTGGCCGAGAAGGTGGCCCTGATCAACGTCGAGTCAGAGGAAGAGCTACGGGCCATAGACGCTCTGGGCAGGACACGCGGGGGTCCCGTCCGGATCGGGGTCCGCGTCAATCCACCCCTCGGGCCAGAGCCCTCTCCCGCGTTTGGCGGTCGCGGGTCCAAGTTCGGATTCGACATCGACTCCGGCGATGCCCGCCGGGCGGTAAAGCGTGCCGCCAACCTCCCTGGGGTGGATCTCGTGGCTATCCACTGTCATGCGTGGACCCGGCAGTATTCTCCTCGTCGGTACCTTGCCGCGGTCCGATCAGTCCTCCGGTTTCTGGCCGAGGTTGAGCGCGAGATGGGTCGCCGGGTTCCCGTAATTGACCTGGGGGGAGGGTTCGGCAGCCGGAACATGCTGGAGGCTTCCGGGCATCACATCGCCGATTTCCTGATCCCCGTCGGAGAGCAGATCCGGCGGCTGGGGGGTGAGCGGGAACTCCTCTTGGAGCCGGGTCGCTATCTGCTCAACGATGCGGCTGTCTGCATCGGCCAGGTCTTGACCCGGAAGCGAAATGCCGGCTGTCGGTGGGTCTTGACGGATGCGGGATCTCACATCCTCCCGCTCCGGGAAAACATCGAATACTACGTTATGACCGCCCACCTGAATCGGGGGCGTGAGCGCTACTGCGTCGGCGACGCCCTGTGCATCCCTTCGGGGGTTTTGCCAGGGTCCTTTCCTCTGGGGGAGATCCGGGTAGGGGACAAGTTGGTCATCTTGAATTGCGGAGCCTACACCTTCTCCCTCGCGCGGCACTTCGGAGGTCTCGCCCCGGCTGTGGCGATAGTGGAGGGGGATACATGGAGGCTGCTGTTCCGGCGCCGGTCGCCAGAAGAGTGGTTGAAGTGGATCGATGATCAGTAATCCCGGGTTATGCGGAATATGCCGAATTCTCATGCCTGAGACCCAAAAAAAGGGGTTGACAAAGAAGGAGCTTTCGGATACGAATTCACCATCTTCTACAGCCTATTTGGAACGGGGTTTTAAAGCGGAGGACACTCCAACCTTCATCACACAAGGAGGGGAACGATGGCTTCAATAATGGTCGGGGAATCGTTGGTCGGCGATGGCAACGAGGTGGCTCACGTTGACCTCATGATCGGCCGAAAGGATGGACCGGTCGGAATTGCGTTCGCTAATCGCCTCGCCACGCAAACCAGTGGCCACAACGGGCTCTTAGCGATTCTCGAGCCGAACCTCCCGACAAAACCCGATACGGTGCTATTCAATAAGGTCACCATCAAGGGGGCGACTCAGGCGGTCCAGATGTTCGGCGCGGCTCAGATGGCGGTGGCCAAGGCCGTCGCGGATAGCGTTGCCGCAGGGGTCATTCCAAAGAAGGACGCGGAAGATCTCTGCATCGTCTGCGGGGTCTTTATCCACTGGGAGGCCACGGACAACAAGAAGATCTTCACGTACAATTACCAAGCCGTCAAGGAGTCGATCGAGCGCGCCCTTGCAGCGAAGCCGGGGGTCGACGAGGTCCTGGCCAAGAAAGATACAGCAAAGCATCCCTTCGCGTAACCGATCGAGTCGTTTTCAAATCGAGGTCCCCGAAGAGGGGATACGTTTGTCTTGAGGGCAACTATCGTGGAGCGGAAGCATCTCCTGTATTTCTTTACGACCGATGCCGCGCCCAGCCCCTTTGACATCAACATGGCCTACGACGCGGGCTTCCACGCGGTCATCCCTTACGGGAACGTGAACGAGGAAACGGGGAGCCTGCTCGTCCAGGACATCATCTTTTCGCGCGGTCCAAAAGGGGCCAAGTTCACGGCTCTCTTCGTCGGTGGAGACAACCTTGAGACCGCCGAGAAGGTTCGTTCGGCCGCTATTAAGAGCATGTTCCCGCCCTTTCAGGTCTCCGTGATGATCGACCCCAAGGGGGCTTACACCACCGGGGCCGCCCTCGTCGCCAAGGTGGAGAAAGCCCTGGGGGGCCTGAGCGGGAAGAAGGCCGCGATCCTAGGAGCCACGGGCCCGGTCGGCAGAGTGGCCGCGACCCTCTGCGCACAGAGCGGCTGCACGGTGGTCGTCGGGTCGCGTTCCCGAGAGTCGGCGGAGCGGCTGGCGAAGGGGATCAGGGAGAAGGCAGGCGGAACGGTGACAGGGGCTCAGATGGGGACAGATGAGGAAAAGCTCCCCATCTTGAAGGGGGTCGACCTCATCCTGGCGACGGCAAAGGCGGGTGTCCTGATCCTCCCACGATCGCTCCTAGAGGGGCTGCCTCCCGACAAGGTGGTGGCCGACGTCAACGCGGTTCCGCCGAGCGGCGTGGCGGGGCTCAAGCCCGACGACGATCTGAAAGAGATTGCCCCCGGGATCAGGGGAATCGGGGCCATCGCCATCGGGACCTTGAAGTACGGGGTCGAGATGGAAATGCTCGAGACCATCAGGACTTCTAAAGAGTTTACGGATCTGGACGACGCCTCTGCGATGGAGATCGCGAGGAGACGGCTTCAGTAGGAATAAAAAACAAACTGTGAGCCCCTTTTTAGAGCTCAGCGGCTGGCGTCAGCCAAGACAGGGGGCTTATGTTTATGGGGTAGATTGTGTTATAATTCACAATCCCAGGGACCAAAGGACCGAATGTGGCTAAGTCGTTTGTTTTAATCACCGGTCGATCGACGAAGCAGGGGCGAACCATCCATCTCGGCAAGGAGGCGAAAGAGTACATCGAGGAAATCAGCACCCTTGAGATGAACCCCGCGGACATGGAAGCCCTTCAGGTCAAGGACGGGGACCGGGTTCAGCTCAGCACCACACATGGCTCGAGTGTGGTCCGGTGCAAGAAGGGGACGGTGCCGCCGGGGCTTCTGTTCGTCGCGTACGGCAAATTTGTCAACACTCTGGTCGGACCGGACACGCAAGGGACCGGGATGCCAGATACGAACGGGTTCCAGGTGGAGGCCAAAAAAGATGACGGCGGTTAAAGAGTTGACGGTGGTGAAGGACGTCACCTGCCCCTTCTGTGGGGTGACCTGTGACGATTTGGAGGTCCACGTCGACAAC
>JAPUFX010000088.1 GCA_027293415.1 Candidatus Methylomirabilota bacterium | reverse complement strand
GCTTCACTCCGTGTACGGAACTCTTCGGTCTCGTATTTGTCGAGTTCTGCAGCCCAAGCTGTGAAGTAACTGGCGCTGGTTTTGTCCATCGAGGCGACACGCTTGCCGAAATCGTCCCGCTTTTCATTGGACAGTTCGATCTCACTGTTGAGCCGCTGGAAATCAGATTGGAGGCTGCCGCCCTCTGTCTGACCAAGCGAGTTGGCGGTATCAAGGGCACTTCGGATCTGCGCTTCGGCGACCTGCAGCGCTCGTCGGGATTCCTCAACCTGCGAGACCAGCTTAACTGCCTCTTTGGGAGCGGATGTCGCGCATCCGGACAGGGCCACGAGAGTCACCATCAGAAAGCTCGAGGGAACGACAACGAATTTGGATAGGTTCATGGTGCGCCTCCATAGCTGTGAGAAGGGGATTCTAGGGGGTGTCTGGACTCGAATCAAGCCCGTTGTCGCGCGTCTTCGACCATCTCCACCAAAACCCTCCTCGTTTCCTGCACACTTTTCACCTCTTGGGTGAACGGGATGCGAGCGCCATGAACGCGATCACCCTTTCTGAGCCGCACGTGAAAACCCAGCCGGTCCACGGAGGTCATCATCGCTTCGTCGGCGTCGATGCCGCCGAAAACCCTGACTAACAGAAGCAGGGAATCGGCGTGGTCGGAGTTCATGTGTTCGATAATTCCTGGAGCGACGGCGGCCAATGGGTCGGGTTCGGCCAGACCGTATTCCTCAGCGGACACCCAACCCATCACGCCAAAGCCGCCGACGAAATAGACGTCGAGGACCTCCATGCAATAAAAGGCAAAGTCCTCGTAGTCCACCCAATATTTCGCGTTGTCGTATCGAGCCAGGTAGAGGTCACGCTGTTGTTCGAGCTGATCCTCTGGGAGAGGCGAAATATTGCCCATGAGGGTGAGTCGACTACTCGCGAGTGGATCGCCACTCCAGTGGGGCTGAGTCACCAGGAGACTGGCGCGGGAGTCAGCAGTCATGTTCTGTGTATGGATGGCCATGTGGCTTATGAGGAGAATGGGCCGGCCACGATCGTCAAGCCCATAGGGCATTAGCGAGCCAAACGGCCAGCCCGAATGTTTTCGGGAAAGGGTCGAGAGGCTGCCGATACGGCTCACGTGCACGAGTGTGCGTGCCCGTTGGGCGTAAGTCGGTTCCGGGACCGGGGGCCTCTCAGTTGCGGGCTCCCCGCCGGCATGGTGTCCCAAAGACGGCTTTGACACTCAGAATTCCTCCAGCTTTATTCATCCTGAACGGTTGCGCCGGGCGGCATCAATGTAAATGTCCCTTCCTGACCGTCCGCACCTGGGGTGTTGCTGCACCCACGTGTAGGGGGCTAGATTATGTACCGCTGTGCCAGGGGTGTCAACCCCTCGCAGGTATCCAGATTTTTTACAATTGTGATACCCAGAGGTTGATGGGCAAGGCACTACTCGCCGGCGTGTTGTCGTGGGACGTCCTTGCGGGGATTGGGCTTCTGGAGTAGGATTGACCACGGGGGTCTGTGTGGTAACTCGGCATCGCCTCAAATCGAGGTGTCTCGTGCCAACGGGAGCAGAAAAATGAAACGCGCGCTGTTGCTGGTGGATCACGGAAGCCGACGGGAACAGGCCAATGCCGTTCTCGTCCAGGTGGCCGAGATCATCCGGGACCGTTCTGATTTTGACACGGTCCATTATGCCCACATGGAAATCGCAGAGCCGACCGTTTCGCAAGGGTTTGATGCCTGTGTGGCCGATGGGGCCCGGGAGGTCATCGTGCACCCGTATTTCCTGGCCCCTGGGGACCACTACAACGATACTGTCCCGCGGCTGGTAGCCGAGGCAGCGGCCAGACATCCCGAGGTGCGTTGGACCATCACCGAACCCTTGGGGATTCATTTCAAGCTCTGCGACGTCGTCCTGGAGCGGGTGGAGGCTGCTCTCAGCCGTTCGGCCGGTGATGGGTCCCGCTGAGGGCAAAGGAGCCCGGACACAACCCGCCGGAGTTGCCGCATCATTGCAGGGGACACCATTGCGCTGGTGATGCTGCCACTCTTTGAAAGACTTTCAAATCATGCCAGCTTGTCCGCAGGAATCACCTCACGGTAGCCGTACCACCCCTTGCCCCTGAATATGAGGATCGAAAAGGTCTGGATCGAACCGTTGCAGGGGTAATGAGAGATTGACGCTATGGGGTCTGATCTCGCCGGGGTCAAGCGCGAAGAGATCCGGCGGATGTTCGCATCCATCGTCCACCGGTACGATCTGATCAACCGGCTCTTGAGCCTCCGTCGGGACGTCTACTGGCGCCGGGCGGCGGTGACCCATGGACAGGTTCCCTCGGGAGGACGAGCCCTGGATCTGTGCGCGGGAACCGCCGATGTGGCGTTAGAGATCATTCGGCAGGTTCCGGGTGCTCACGTGATCGCCGTGGACAACTGTGAGCCAATGCTGATCCGTGGCATGCTGAAAGCCCGGAGGGCAGGAGTGGCAGACCATGTCCGCTTTGTGGCCGCGCCGGCCGAGCTGCTCCCCTTTCCCGACGAATCATTCGACGGGGCCTTCGTGGCATTCGGGATTCGCAACGTTGCCGATTGGCGGCGGGGACTCGGGGAGATGGCCAGGGTCCTGAAACCGGGTGGGCGAGCGGTGATCTTGGAGTTCTCGACCCCCTCGTTACCCCTCTGCCGATCCCTGTACCACTTTTACTCCCATCGAATCCTACCCTGCATTGGCGGTCTGCTATCGGGTAACCGGGCAGCCTACGAGTATCTTCCGACGTCCGTGGATGGTTTCCCGTCGCCCGAGGGGCTGCGGGCCCTGATGGAGGAAGCAGGATTATTTGAGGTTTCCTATCTGCCCCTCAGCTTCGGAATAGTGACATTACACCAAGGAAGAAAGGTCGTCGAGAGTGGGTGAAAAGCAAAAAACCGTTGGTCTTTTCCATCAGCTCGTCGTCTTTCTGAACCTGATCAAGTTCCCTCATACCATCTTCGCACTTCCCTTTGCCTTTACAGGGGCGATCCTGGCCGCCCAGGGGATCCCGAAATGGGAGAAGGTCTTTTGGATCCTCGTGGCCATGGTGGGGGCCAGGACCGGAGCCATGGCGGTCAACCGGCTCGTGGACATGGACCTGGATGCCTTGAACCCCCGGACCACCCATCGTGCCCTTCCCCGGGGCCTCATTCGCCCTGTCACCG
>JAPUFX010000087.1 GCA_027293415.1 Candidatus Methylomirabilota bacterium | reverse complement strand
TTTCAGAGTTTCCTGTCCCCTGCGCTTTCTTCAGCAAAGAGTCGTTCTGCTTCTTTATCCGAGAGTGCTTCTAACTCAGTCATCAAGCGGGCTAGGTCTTCCGGCCCGGCTTCCTTCGCCTGATTCTGTATGATCACTATCGCCATACCTGCCACAGTGGGCGACTCAAAAATAGACCGCAGAGGGAGCTCCATTTGAAATACTTTGATCAATCGTGAAATGACGCGGGTAGCTAAAAGGGAGTGACCACCAAGGTCAAAAAAGTTGTCGTGGATACCGACTTGGTCAATTGCAAGGACTTCAGCCCAGCATCGTGCCACTTCTTCTTCGACCGGAGTACGAGGGGCTACGAAGACTTTCTCCAAATCAGGCCTGGACTGGTCAGGTGCCGGAAGTGCCTGGCGGTCTACCTTGCCGTTGGGTGTTAGAGGCAGAGCGTCCAGGAACATAAAAGCAGAGGGAATCATATACTCAGGCAGCTTCTCTTTAAGAAAGCTGCGCAACTCAGAAACTGTGGGAGGCGGCTCTTGTTTCGAGACAACATAGGCTACCAATCGCTTGCCTGTCCCGAGCGGAGTCGAGGGGCTCATGGCAGGCCATCTGCGGCTGGGGAGCCGCTTCTCGCGCGTCGAATGGTGCCCTGAGCGAGCCACCGACGTGCCCCGAGCCTGCCGAGGACAGGGAGCGAGTCGAAGGGCTTCATGTCGGACACAATTCACGTCTACATCCTACGTTGCGCGGACGGCAGCTACTATGTCGGATTGACAGAGGACTTCCAAGACCGAGAGAATGCGCACAACAACGGCCGAGGCTCCAAATACACCTTTCTACGAAGACCCGTGCAACTGGTCTACTCGGAGAGTTACGACTCGCTTGAGAAAGCGACCGGACGAGAGCGGCAGCTCAAGCGGTGGAGTCGCAACAAGAAGAGGGCTCTGATCGTTGGGGGCGCCGCAAGACTGAAGCACGTCAGCAAGCGGCGCTCATAGCCGGGCGCCATCTCCGCCTTCGGAGACGAAATAGCCCGGGACACCCCCGGGCTTTAACATTTGCAGAGCATTGGACAATGGAAAATTGGGCCAATGCAACACTGCGGTCTATTGTTCCCTTGGTCTAGTGGGGCGAATCCTGCAGGATTCGCCCCTTTATTTTGCGTATGTTGCACGCGCAAGGGCTCCCCCCTCAGGCACCACTAAGTGGCACAAAGCTTGCTACATTCCTTTCCGGATTTGGATTCCAATTCTCGCCAAAGGCATCGCGTGCTAATGGAAATCCTTATCGTTGACAACGACGAGCTCATCCTCGAGGGAGTGGGAGACGCTCTTGGTGAGGAGGGGTTTCGCGTTTCCAAGGCTCGGAACGGTCTTGAGGCCTTAGAGCAGGCCCGAGTCTCTACCCCAGATCTCATCGTGACGGATCTCATCATGCCCGTGATGGATGGCCGACAGCTCTGCCGCCATGTCCGGGAAGATCCGCAACTGAGTAACATTCCCATCGTCATGGTCACCGCGACCATGGCCGAGGGTCTTGCCAGCTTTCAAGACCTCCAGGAGTTGGGGGCGAATGCCTACATTGCCAAGGGGCGAATGGATGGCATGATAGCGGACCTCCTGGAGGTGCTCCGGCGATTCGAAACAGACGGGGTGGAACCGGGTTCCCCCGTCGTGATTGGTCTTCAAGAGCAACGACCCCCAGTCCTCGCCCGAGAGCTCCTTTCGATAAAAAGACACCTGGACACGTTACTGGCGGCGATCGGAGAGGCCGTCATCGAGTTTAACAAGTCCCATCAGGTGGTGTACGTCAACCCGGCTGGTGTCCATCTTCTGGGGCGATCGGAAACCGAACTTGTGGGGATCTCCATCTTTTCCATCTTTGGTGATCCGATCCCGGAAGCGGTTCGGCGGATGGAGCAGTCTGGAGGGCGGGAGGAGTTCGAATTTCCACACAGCGGGCGGATCCTCAAGGTGACCATGACCGGCTTGGTGGATGAGGACGAAGCGGCCGGGGCGGTCATGATCCTCCAGGATATTAGCCCTGTCCACCAGCGGCTTCACGAACTTTCGGTACTCAACCAGGTTACGTCGGCCTTCACGTCCACACTGGATTTTCCTGTACTTCTCAAATTGGTGATGGAGCAGGTGGGGGAGCTGATGAAGGTTGAGGCCGGCTCCCTCCTCCTCCGGGAGGAGACAGGAGAGCTGACCTTCGCGGTGGTCCTGGGGGAGGGGCGTGAGTTGCTCCAGGGGCTGCGCATCGCGGCGGAAGAGGGGATCGCCGGCTGGGTTGCCTCTACCGGTGAAGCGCTCGTACTCCCCGACGTCAGGAAGCATCCGCTTTTTTCATCCAGGGTTGATGCCATGACCGGCTTCGTGACTCGTTCGATGCTTTGCGTGCCGGTGAAGACCGCAGACAGGGTTCTCGGGGTGATTCAGCTGATTAACCGGATCGACCGAACCCCCTTTGGGGAGGCAGATCTTGCCCTCCTCTCCGCGATTGCGAATCATGCGGCCACGGCATTGGAAAACGCCCGGCTCCATGATCAGCTGGTCCAGAAGAACCAACAGCTCCTCGAGGTCAATAACCACAAGAACAAGTTCCTCTCCCAACTTTCCCAGGAAGTCAGGACACCGCTCACGGGGATTCTGGGGTACGCCGAGCTTCTCCAGGATAAGCGAGTTGGCCCCCTCACCGCACGCCAGCAGCAATATCTGCAAAATATCTATGGCAGTGCCCAGCAAATCTTGAAGTTGGCCAATGACCTGCTGGAACTCGCCGCCGTCGATGCCGGTCGAAGGACTGTCTTCTTCGACGAGTTTAGTCCCCTCGTTGTTATGGAGGAGGTGGGTGCCCTCATGGCTCCTCAAGCGACACAACACGGAATCAGGTTCGTGGTCGACGGAGAGTCAGGACTCCCGCCAATCCGGGGTGATCTCCACCAATTCAGACAGATCCTCCTTAATGTGGTCTCTAATGCAATCAAGTTCACGCCCGAAGGAGGCGAGGTCGTCATGGCAGCCCGCGTTAAGGATTCCGATACCGTTGCCGTCTCTGTGAAGGATAACGGCATTGGAATCCGCCCGGAGGATCGGGGGCGGATCTTTGACCCCTTTGGACGAGGGGAGAATGCTGTCGCCCGCCGGATCCCTGGAGTCGGTCTTGGTCTCTCCCTAGCCAAACGGCTCGTGGAGCTTCAGGGGGGCGAGATCTGGGTGGAGAGCGAGGGTGAGGATCGGGGAAGCACCTTTACCTTTACGACGCCCGTCACCCCTCCGGCTTCGTCCTCCCTGTTGGGCGGATCGCACTAGTGCCCCTCCAACTCACTCCTCCTAAGCACCCCAGGGTTTCCGCCGGGGGCACTGAGGGGTTGTAGGGGAGAGGCTCCCCTACGCCTGGGGGGTGCTCAGCGAGGCGAACGCCGAGCGCCGAAGGGGGGCCTGCCCCCCTAGCGGAAGTGCCGCACCAGCGCGGAATACTAGTGAGAAA
>JAPUFX010000086.1 GCA_027293415.1 Candidatus Methylomirabilota bacterium | reverse complement strand
CCGAGGCCGAAGTCGTCTGGTCGCAGGAGCTTCCTACGACTCCTGCCGGTTCGTACCGGCATGGGGTCAAGTTCACCCGATTCGAGCTTCAGGACCGGCTGACCTGGGCGGTATTCATTGCCAAGGCCTTCGGTGGGTAGGCGGCCCTGCGGTGACCGACCACCGACGACCGGCGACCGAAAAAACGGTCATAGGACATCGGTCAACGGTCATCGAGCCGTGAGCCGTGAACCAAGGGCTCGGAGGGACCCTCCTCGGCGGCGCCAAATTCTCCAAGGACTTGATGCGCAGAGGCAACGTTACGCATACTGAGGCGTTGTAATTCTCTAGTGTGGGCCACCCCCGCCTGCGCTACGCTCCGGCGGCGGGACCCCGGCCGCCGCAAGCCAGATGTCGCCTGCCTCGGAAGGAACCCCCTCCTCGCTCTTGGCGCCGTTGGACATTGGACTCTGGACATTGGACTTCGGACCTCGGACTTCGAACTGTGAACTAAGACCGGCGTGCCTTGACCACGACGCGCGCCCGAACGGTGAGGGAATGTCCTCCCTCCTGCACATACTTGAGGAAACCACTCCAGCGAGGGGAGGACCCCCATTTGGTTTGAAGGCTTGTTCTTTCCACATAGGCGGCGGCAACGTCAGGGGAGGGGAAGTGAAAAATCTCCTTCTCCAGGCCGAGGTAGCAGGGATAGAAGCCGGCACTATCGAGGGCCTCTTCCATGGCTGCTTTGCTGTACGCGAAGCGAGAAATGATGCCAGTCTCGCGCCACTGGTCGGTGTGAAAGGCGGCGAAGGCGAGGATGGTCTCCGAATCGAGGCGGGCCGCTTGGGCGATGATGGCATTGGACATACACAGGTGCGCCACGACCAAGTGGATGGGACCCCCGGCCATTGCCTGGTAGTCCGCCTGCTCGGCATCGGCTAGCCGGAAACGGACGTTGGCCATCCCGTGTCGCGCGGTAGCGATCTGGGCCTCCGCTAATGCGGACTCAGACCAGTCAAGGGCAATGATCTCTTGGAACAAAGGAGCGATGGCAAAGGTGAGTCTACCGGAGCCGCACCCGACCTCGATCACGCGTCTCTGGGACGAGGCCTCCTGTCGAATCAATTGAAGGAGGATGGGACTCAGCCCTTCGTGAGGGTCGGTGAGGTCATGATCTGCATTGTAGTCACGATGGGAGATGGTTTCCCGCCAACGGTACTTCACGGAATTTCCTCCATGGGGGCCCCGAGAATAGCAGCGTGAAGCGTCCGTGTAAATTGCCGTACCTTGACTCCCTCTTGAAAGGCATGGTATAGAGACATATCGCACAACCAAGATCGCTGGAACGAGAATCGCGCGCGAGGTGAGACCATGACAGAGCTTGATGAGAAGGAGCCGTTCGAACGCATCGACGTCGAGCAGGCCAAGACACTGATCGGACAAGGTTTCCAGGTTATTGATGTCAGAGAGCCCTTCGAATGGGAGCAGGGCCGTATCCCCAAGGCCACTCACATCCCGCTCAACACCTTGCTGGCACAGGCTCCGGAGCTCCTCACCGGGGATAAGATCATCTTTGTCTGCGCCGAGGGGGCCCGGAGCGCGGTGGCTTGCGAGGTCGCCGCCGCGGTCGGGCGGTCAGATCTGTACAATCTCGAGGGCGGAACAAACGCCTGGGCCAAGGCAGGCAATCCACTAGAGAAATAGCCTTCGGGTTCACCTTTTCCCCTCGCCCATCTCTCCTTGACTGAAATCTCGGGATGGAGAAAATGGGGGGCGGCGTCTGTCGTCCAGCAGGTCTTTGTGTCCCCGAAGGCAGAATCTTCGTGAGGAGAGTAGCATGGAGCTTCACACTGTTGTCATAATCGGTTCTGGACCGGCGGGCTACACCGCGGCTCTCTATGCGGCCCGCGCCAATCTGAAACCCCCGCTCATCGCTGGGGCCCAGCCGGGCGGCCAGCTCACCACCACCACGATGGTGGAAAACTATCCCGCCTTCCCGGATGGGATTATGGGGCCACAGCTGATGGAAGAGATGCAAAAGCAAGCGGAGCGCTTCGGGACGAGGATCCTCCAACGGGAGGCGACCAAGGTGGACCTCGGGGTACGCCCTTTTACCGTGGAGGCCGAGGGGGAGACCTTTCACTGCCGGGCTCTCATCATCGCTACCGGAGCTTCCCCCAACCTGCTGGGCCTCGAGTCGGAACAGCGGTTCATGGGGCGGGGGGTCTCGACCTGCGCCACCTGTGACGGGTACTTCTTTAAGGACCAGGAGGTGGTGGTGGTCGGGGGTGGGGATTCGGCCATGGAAGAGACCCTGTATCTCTCCAAGCTGTGCAGCAAGGTAACGGTGGTCCACCGGCGAGATAAGCTCCGGGCCTCTAAGATCATGCAGGAACGGGCATTCGCGAATTCCAAGGTCGCCTTTGGGTGGCAGAGTAGGATTACCGAGATCCTGGGAGATGAGGCGACCGGGGTAAAGGGGGTCCGTCTCAAGAATCTGAAGACCGAGAAACAGACCGACCTCCCAATCAACGGGGTGTTCATCGCCATCGGACATAGCCCAAACACCGCCCTCTTTCGCGGGCAGCTTCGCATGGACGACCGGGGGTACATCGTCACGGAGAACGGGACCAAAACGAGCGTCCCGGGTGTCTTTGCCTGCGGGGACGTCCAAGATCATGTCTATCGCCAGGCGGTCACTGCTGCAGGGAGTGGATGTATGGCGGCGATGGATGTGGAGCGTTTTCTGGAAACCGAGGGGGGCTAAGGTGACTTCTAGCAGTCAGCAGGCAGCAGTAAGCAATCCGCAATCAACGAACAGCCGTCAGCATTCCGCAGTCAGCAGGCAGATTTGGTATCGCTGGGGTCGCTTCGAATTTTTGCTGACAGCTGACTGCTGATAGTTGATCGCTGCCGGGAGGGGTGATGGCGACGCTCCTTCAGCTCGTCCTGGACGAGCCAGATCGGGGATCTGTCATTGAGGTGGCCCGCCAGCTGGCGGATCTGGTCGACGCTCTCGAGCTCGGTCCTCAGCTACTGCGGGCTGAAGGCCCGCACTTCGTGACGACAATACGAGATACGGCTCCGGATCGACCGCTGATCTGCTGGGCCGAGAGCGAAGCGGAGGCTGATGCGCTGATGACGGTGGGGGTAGAGGGTTTGACGATTCCCGCCACCGCCTCGGATGAGGCGCTCTCCGCGATCATCACACGAGCTCGGGAGGCCGGCAGCCGACTCCTGCTGGATCTCTTAAGCATTTCCGACCCGATGGCGCACGAGGCGCGGTTCAAGAGGCTCAAACCGGACCTCTTGAAAGTCCCCGTGGATGTGAACATCCGTGAGGCGCTGGCCGGACTACGTAAGCTGGAGATCCCCCTTGCCTTTAGCGGGGATTGGAGCGTGGCCCAGGTCCCGTGGCTCCTTCTGTATCGGCCGGTCGCCTTGATAATCGGGCCCGCGGTCGCTGCCGCTCCAGAAGCGAGGAGGATCGTCGAGGCTATCCGCGCCAGGATGGCGGTTACCCCCATGATGAGTCGGTTTTATTAGCTATCAGCCGTCGGGGGTCAGCAGTCAGCTTCAGGACATCTTTGAATACTGGTGACAGCTATTCTCAAGGTGGGCCATGGACTGGGCAAAGCTGGAAGAGCAGCGGCGTTTTTCCCCAGAGAAAATGGTCAAGACCGGTCTTTTTGAGACCGGTCGTTTCTTCTGTGATCTGTACTGCTTCGAGCCGGGGCAAATCCAGAAACCTCATTCCCATTCCGACTCCGATAAGGTGTATGTCGTCCTGGAAGGGCAGGGGCGGTTCCGTGTGGGGGAGGAGGAGCGGGATCTGGGGGTGGCCACCGCGATCCTAGCCCCCGCGGGAGTGGAGCATGGAGTGGTCAATCTCGGACCAGGTCGTCTGGTGGTTTTAGTTTTTATGGCGCCGAAACCCGAGCATTGAGCAGGCACTCCACTCGCTGCCTCAGCCCTTGGATTCTTGTCTTCCTTCCCGGAAACGCCTCCAGACCCCTTTCTCCTGGACGGCCCTCCTTGCAGGGGAAATCGGTCGGTTTAGCGGAAAGAATGCATGGGTGGATCCGGACAATATTCCGCAGGGATGCCGAATCCGGGCGAACAGCCCCACACGGCCACTCGACCCAAACTTGATATTAGCGGTAACTTGTGGTAGACGAAGCATCATATCTCCCTTCCTTCACTTGACTCTGGGAATCCTTGGCCTTCATAAGCGCTTGTCGGATCACGTGTACTTTCTAGGCTTGCCATGACCGTGCTCTTGGTGCATTACCACGAGATCGCACTTAAGGCGAGGAATCGGCCTTTCTTTGTCAACCAACTTGTCCGCAACCTGAAAAGGGCCACTGCCGATTTCCCCGTAAGACGTATCCAGAAGCTCCCGGGCCGCCTTTTGCTCGAGCTTGCCGGAGAGAACGCAGCCCAGGAGGTCGCGGAGCGGGTTCGGCGGGTTTTTGGAGTGGCCAACTGTTGTTCGGCCCTTCGGTGTGACTTAGACCTCGAGGCGCTGAAAGACACGGCCGCCAAGGCCCTTGCCGGGCGGCCCTTTCAAACCTTCAGGGTGACCGCGCGCCGGGCCTACAAGACCTTTCCCCTCACCTCTCCACAACTCAACGAAATTTTGGGAACCTTTGTTCTAGAGCGCTTCCCGGCCAGGGTCGACTTGAAAAACCCTGAACTCACGCTCTTTGTTGATATTCTGCCGAAGGAGGCATTCATCTATCTCGAAAAGGTTCCCGGGCCAGGTGGGCTTCCGGTTGGGGTGGCGGGGCGGGTCATCGCACTCCTTTCCGGTGGAATAGATTCCCCCGTAGCCGCCTATCGAATGATGCGCCGGGGGTGTCAGGTGAGCTTTGTCCACTTTCACGGGGCCCCCTTCCTGGATCGTCGGACCCAGGAGAAGACCAGGGAAATTGTCAAGCTCCTCACCCGCTATCAATACACCTCTCGACTCTACCTCGTCCCCTTTGGTGAGGTCCAGCAGGAGGTGGTGGTGAATACCCCTGCCCCATACCGGGTGCTCCTCTACCGGCGGCTCATGGCCCGGATCGCCGAGCATCTGGCTAGTCTGGAGGGGGCAAAGGCACTGGTCACGGGCGAGAGCCTGGGGCAGGTGGCTTCTCAGACCCTGGAGAACCTCACGGTGATCGAGGAGGCCGTAAAACTCCCCCTGTTCCGCCCCCTGATCGGGATGGACAAAGAGGAAATCACGGAGCAAGCCAAGGAGATCGGGACCTATGAGATCTCCATCCAGCCGGATCAGGACTGCTGCACCCTTTTTGTCCCCCGCCATCCAGCCACCCGGGCGACGATGGATGACATCGGAAGAGCGGAGATGACGCTGGACCTCGACCGTCTGGTAAAGGCGGGTGCGGAGCGAGCAGACGTGGAAGCGTTCACCTCCCCGGAGATCGCATGAACAAGGCCGACGCAGACGGAGGTGGTAGGTGAGGGCGCGTGCCTACTGGGCGCCTGCTTCGTCGTCTTGGGAGTCTTTCTCGTGAGGTGAAATTACATTTCACCTCACTCCTTTTCTTCCCTTGAGCTTCCCTTTTTCCTCCCCCGGACCCATTCCTCGAATGGCGTTGGCTCTCTGAGGAGGGGGATGAACTCTCCGTCACAGTATCGGTGGTTGAGGACCACGGGGATCCACAGAATCCAATCTTCGCGGTCGGAGACCATTTGAGCTTTCAAGGTCCGCGTTTCCACGTCCATCTTAAAGCCATTCGGGATGGCCGAGAGCATCTCGAAGCCCTCTTGGGAGATGGAAGCACAGTGGAGCCCGAGTGGGATGTCCGAGCGCTCTTTGGAAAAACCCTGTATCGAACCGTCATGAGCGTAATACACGTAAGGCATACCAACTCCAAGCGACGGGGCTAGGTCACCTCGCTTGTGATGTCGATCCGGGCCTGCCCCTTCAGGTCCTCTATCCAGCTCGCCCAAATCCACCGCCGCTTCTCTGCCAAGAGCTGTTGCATCCAGGTGGCCTTTTCGTTTTCAAATGCCTCTCGAGTCGCGGCCTCCCGATCCAAGAGGTGAATCAGGAAGAGGGACTTTTGTCCCTCGATCACAGGGCTGATGTCTCCCTCTTTCAAACGGAGGATGGCCAGGTGGAATGCCCGACTATCCGAGGGGTCTACCTCCTCCACGGCCTCGCCCAAGGCGAAGGATTTTGGCTTTTTTGGTTTCAGGCCTGAATTTTGCAAGAGTTTTTCAACGGAGGCCCCCTTCTGGCTCGCCCGTGTCTGGAGCTTTTCGAGGCGGGCCCTGTTCTCCTCGGACCGAGGGAGGCTGACGTAGGCCACACGGACCTTCTCCTTGGCAGCCCGGAAGGACTCCCATGCCTCGGCCTCCGAGACCTTGGCGGACGCCTGAATGAGGGTGGCCAACTTCTCGCGGAGAACCGACTGGCGAACACTTTCTTCGTATCGCTCCGGCGTCAGACGATTGGCCTCCAGCAGTCCGCGATAGCGGTCTCGGCTGAATTTTCCCTCTTCGGCGAACAGGGGGTTATTCATGACAGCGGCGGCCAACTCCTCACGGGAGACGGTGAGCCCATACCGCTCTGCCTCTTGGAGGAGGAGCCGAGAGGTAATGAGGCCATCCAAGACCTGGCGGCGAATCCCCAGGTCTCGGATTAGCTCCTCATTCCACTGATCGCCGTAGATCCGGCGGAGGGTGTCCACCTGCTGGCGGTAGGCCTGTTGAAACTCCTGCCAGGAGATGCGTTCTCCGTTCACAGTGGCGGCCGCCCCAGTTTTGCTGCCGGCGCCGGGACCGGCAGATTGCATCCCGTAGACGACGAAGATGGACACGATGAAGGCGGCAATCACCAGCCAGAGCGTGATGCTCAGAGACTTCAAATTATCGCGCATGGCGCGAAGCATGGTTGCTCCTCTGCAGAGGCTATCCGTCGGTAAAAAGGATACCCAAATTCTTGGTCGGCCCGCAACCCTTTTTTGCTTCGCCGGCGCCACAAATGCTGAAAACATCCTTGTTTTCGCAGGCCAGGTATGTTAGTCATCTATCGACAATCGGGGCGCGAGGGAATCCTCGCGCGGTAGGGGAAAGGAGCAGAACCTATGCTGATGGATTGGTTCTACGGCATGTTTTGCAGCGACCTTGCCATCGACCTCGGGACCGCCAACACGCTCATCTACGTCCGCGGGAAGGGGATCGTCCTCTCCGAGCCTTCGGTGGTGGCGATAAAGAAGGGGACGAACCAGGTTCTGAAAGTGGGAAAGGAGGCGAAGGAAATGGTGGGCCGGACCCCGGCTTCCATCGTCGCCATCCGGCCCCTCCAGGATGGCGTGATCGCCGATTTTGATACCACGGAACAAATGATCCGGGCGTTCGTCGTCAGGATCCACAACCGGAAAGCGCTCGTCCGGCCCCGGATGGTGGTCGGTATCCCCTCCGGGATTACGCAAGTGGAGAAGCGCGCTATTCGGGACTCGGCAGAGCAGGCGGGGGCCCGTGAGGTCTATCTCATTGAGGAGCCCATGGCGGCCGCTATCGGGGCGGGTCTTCCGGTGCAGGAGCCTATGGGGAATATGATCGTTGACATTGGTGGTGGGACCACTGAGGTCGCGGTGATCTCCCTCTCCGGGATCGTTTATAGTCAGTCCATCCGCATCGCCGGCGACGAGATGGATGAAGCCATTATCCAGTACCTGAGGCGGAAGTTTAACCTCCTGGTGGGGGAGCGGACCTCGGAGAACATCAAGATCCAGGCCGGGTCGGCGTATCCCTTCGATGAACCGCGTAGGATGGACATCAAGGGGCGGGATCTGATGGACGGGATTCCCAAGACCATTACGATTACCGACAGTGACATCCGGGAAGCGTTGCATGATCCGATTTACGCCATCGTCGATGCGGTGAAGACCGCCCTGGAACGGACCCCCCCGGAATTGGCGGCGGACATCGCCGAGCGCGGGATCGTCATGACCGGCGGCGGAGCCCTCCTCCAAGGCCTCGATACCCTCATCGGCCTTGAGACGCACCTCAAGGTAACCATGGCCGAGGACCCCCTCTCGTGTGTGGCTCTGGGGGCTGGCAAGGTCTTGGACGAGCTGGACCTCTTGAAGTCGGTCTGTCTGGAGAATTAGGGCGTCCCAGGGGGGACGCCTGCTGCCGACGAAAGGGTTGGGGGGTGCGATGGTGCTTCGCCTGCTCGCGAGGTATCGCCGGACGGTTGTCCTCGGGAGTGCCATCCTCCTCTCCTTTTTCCTGATGACCATGGCGGTGCGGCGAGAAGAGCACCTCACCCCCTTCCTCAAACGCGTCCTGCTGGAGTCGGTCAGCCCATTCCTCAAGGCCACCACATACCTCAGAGATGGCGTCTCGGATATCTGGGGCAATTATGTGGACCTCCGGTCGGTCCGGCAAGAGAATCTGCGCCTCAGGGAGGAAATTGAAGCCTACCAGGTCCGCCTCAGGGTGTTGGAGGAGGCAGGCCGAGAAAATCAACGCCTCCAGACCCTGCTGAACCTCCGGGAGAGCAAGCCCTTCAGCTTTGTTTCAGCCCGGGTCGTTGGGCGGGATACCACCAACTGGTTTCATAGCTTGCTCATCGACCGTGGGAGTCGCCATGGTGTGGAGCGGCACGGGGCGGTGGTCGCTCCCGGAGGGCTCGTTGGCCAGGTGGTGGAGGTCGGCCCCTTCAGCGCTCAAATCCAGATCATCACCGATCCGGTAAGTTCAGTCGGGGTGTTGCTGGAGACCTCGCGGGTCACGGGACTCTTGGTGGGAGCCCAACTTGGCCGCCTGCGGATCAAGTACCTGCCCATCCTGACCGAGGTGCGGGTCGGAGAGGTCGTGATGACGTCGGGTCTCGGGACTGTGTATCCCAAAGGGATCCTGGTCGGGAAGGTGGTAGCTGTCGATAAGCGGATAGGGGCCCTCTTTCAGGAGGCCACAGTCGAACCCAGCATCGACTTTTCTCGCTTGGAAGAGGTCCTGGTAATCGCCGGAGAGCGAGCCGATCTCTCTCGGTCTCAGCGGAGCGGGAAGTGATCTGGCTTGCCGGCGGACTCCTTGCGGTTGTCATTCTGCAGGCGGCCGTCACCCCGATGATGCAGATCGGCGGGGTCCGACCAGATCTCTTCCTCCTCCTCCTGTACCTCGGGAGCTTTAGGATGACTCCCGTCCAGGCCTGCGTGGGAGGGTTCTTGCTGGGCCTCTACCAAGATGCCCTCTCCGGCTCCCCCCTGGGACTGAACGCCTTCACTTTGAGCCTCTTGGGCTACCTGCTGGTTCGGGTGTGGGAGGAACTTGAGGAGACCCGTCTCATCCCTCACCTGCTGCTCATCTTTCTCACCGGGCTCTGTTCGGGCCTCATCACGTTAGGGGTCCTGGCCTTTTTCGGAATGGGGATGGATCTAGGCCAGGCTCTCCTCTGGATTATCCTGCCTCAGACGGCCTATACCACAGCGGTCGGAGGGATTCTGCTGTTCGGCACCAGGCTGGGCCGGGTGCTGGAGGTCAGGCTGTGAGCCGGCCGTGGCAATCTCCTACTCCACTGATCCAGCAAAAGATTCGTTGGACAGTCCTCTTGGTTACGGTGGTTTTTGCCCTACTCTTGTTGCGGCTCTGGTACCTCCAGGTGTTGGAGGGCCGGTACTACGCAACCCTTTCCGCCAGCAACCGGCTCCGCATCCGCTCGGTAGAGGCCCCAAGAGGGTTCATCCTCGATCGGTCTGGCGAGGTCATTGTGGAGAACCGTCCCTCGTTTGATGTGTACGTAATCCCGGCCGCGGTCCCGGATCTTGACGAGGCCGCGCACGCCATTGGGACCGTTCTGGGGCAAGCGCCTGAAGAGATCGTCGCCAAGATTCGTGGTGGTCGTGCCCACCCGTATCGACCGGTTCTTTTGGCGCAAGAGCTTAATGAGCGGACGATGGTGGTCATCGAAGAGCGGAAGATGGATCTGCCTGGCGTAAGCCTCCGCGTTCGTCCGCTCCGCTCCTACGTTGACGGTGGCATCGCCGCCCACCTCGTCGGATATGTAAGCGAGGTGAACCAAGAGCAGTTGCACCTAGAGGCGTATCGGGACTTTCGTCCCGGAGATACCGTGGGGCAGGCCGGGGTGGAGCGGCGGTTGGATTCCTTTGTCCGAGGGATTGATGGGTGGGAGGAGGTCGAAACGGACGCGCAGGGTCGGGTGGTCCGCCTCATGGATCGACTGGAGCCTCAGTCCGGCTTCAGTCTCGTTCTGACCCTTGACAAGAAACTCCAGATGGCCGCGGAGAAGGCCTTCGCTGGAAAGCGCGGCTCCGTAGTAGCCTTGAACCCGCAAACCGGCGAGATCTTGGTGTGGGTCAGTCGGCCCGCATACGATCCGAACCGTTTTGCCAAGCAACTGAGTCGCGAGGCGTGGGAAGAGCTGGTCAACGATCCCACTCATCCTCTCCAGAATCGTCCCATGCAGGCGCAGTACCCCCCCGGGTCGGTTTTTAAGTTGGTGGTGATGGCAGCAGCACTAGAGGCCGGGGCGGTCACGCCCGAGACGGTCTTTAATTGTCCCGGATACTTCAGGCTGGGCCGCACGACCTTTGACGACTGGAAGGAAGGGGGACACGGCCAGCAAGACCTGATGCAGGCGATTACGAACTCGTGTAACGTCTACTTCTACCAGGCCGCGCTGAAAGCAGGGATCGATGCCATCGTGCTGGTGGCCCGGGAGTTTGGGTTGGGCCAGAAGACGGGGATCGGTTTTGGGGACGAGGCGAAGGGGCTGATCCCCTCGCCGTCGTGGAAACAAGAAGTTCTGGGGGAGCGTTGGTATCTGGGGGACACCGTCATTACCGGGATCGGCCAGGGAATGATCCTCGTTACCCCGCTTCAGATGGTGACCCTGGTGGCGGCCATTGCCAACGGGGGGACCGTCTACCGACCCTGGGTAGTAGAGCGGGTGGAGTCCTGGGGAGGAGAGGTCGTGGCCGCCTACGGGCCAGAGCCGGTCCGGAAGGTAAACCTTCGCCCTCGGGTCCTGGAGCTGGTCCGCCAGGGAATGCTCCGGGTGGTGGAGGAAGGAACTGGCCGGGTGGCTCGTATTCGTGGCGTGCGGGTGGCCGGAAAAACTGGCACGGCACAAGTGGTGAAGAAGGAAGCCCACGGCCCCGGGAAGACTGAGGATCACGCGTGGTTCGTCGCCTTTGCCCCATATGAAAATCCGGAGATTGCGATTGCGGTGATTGCCGAAAACGCCGGGAAAGGTGGTTCGGCCGCCGGACCCGTGGCGCGGGCCGTCCTGGAAGCCGCGTTTTCACCTCTGCTAGAGAAGGGTACGGTCGCCCAGGGGCCGTCGCCCGAAAGCCAGTAGTCGGAGAGCACGGCATGTACCTCGATCGTCGGATACTTACAAACTTTGACTGGCGAATGGCTGGTATCACCCTGATTCTCATCGCTGTCGGAATTCTCACTATCTGGAGTGGAAACCTGGGATCCTCCTCTTCTTACAGGCAGGCCCTATATATCCGTCAGATCCTCTGGGGCGCTCTGGGGCTCTGTGGTCTGGTGGCGGCAGCATTCGTCAACTATCGACTCCTGGCACGCTTTGCCTATCCAATTTTTGGGCTTTTGCTCGGCCTCCTCCTCGTGGTCGAGGTGACAGGGGCGGTGGGTTTCGGCGCCCAACGGTGGATCCGAGTCGGGTTCCTGACAGTGCAGCCCTCAGAATTCATGAAGCTTGCCTTGATCATCTTCTTGGCACGCTACTTCGAGGATCGCAAAGAGCACCTGGGTAAGCCACGCCTTATGGCGACCCCTGCGATGGTCGCCCTGGTCCCCATCTTCTTTGTGTTGAGACAGCCGGATCTGGGCACTGCGGCCCTGCTCGGACTGCTCACCCTCTCAATGCTCTTTCTGGTAGGGCTTCGATTGAAGCACCTTCTCTTCCTCGTTTTCGCTGGTGCTGCCCTGACTCCCCTCCTCTGGTCCATGCTGAAGGGGTATCAACAACAGCGGATATGGGCCTTTCTCTTCCCATCGCTCGATCCGCTTGGCGCAGGGTATCACGTTATGCAATCGAAGATCGCCGTAGGGTCGGGAGAGCTCTTGGGGAAGGGGCTGAAGGCGGCTAGTCAGAGCCAGCTCAACTTTCTCCCGGCGAGCCACACCGACTTTATCTTCGCGGTGCTCGCCGAGCAGTGGGGATTCGTTGGTTGCCTCGTCATCTTGCTCCTCTGCTATTTCCTCATCACGCGAGGGCTCGAGATCGCCAGTGAAGCCAAGGATGTGTTCGGGGCCTTGATGGCCTTTGGCATCATGGCTATGGTTATGCTCCAGTTGCTGGTCAATGCTGGGATGGTGTTGGGGATCATGCCGGTGGTGGGTGTCCCGTTTCCCTTGTTAAGCTACGGTGGGTCCTCCCTCCTGGTCGTCTGCCTCGGCGTCGGATTAGTCATTAACGTCCGCATCCGCCGATTCGTGTACTAGCCCGCATTATTCACGAACGGGGGTCTTCGTGAATAATGCGTCCCGCCGCTGCGGCGGGCCTCAAGGCTAGCCCTGAGCGAGGCCCCGCAAACGCGGGGTGGAGTCGAAGCCCGGAGGGCAGATTACTCACCTGTATGTGGGTAATCCGGGCTAGGTCGTTGTTCGTCCGTTTCTCTGGGACCCGGTCTTGGAGATGTGGACCCTGGGCCGACGCGGACCCCATCGGGCATTACGCCCGCCCCCAATTTCCTCTGGGTGCACCTTTCACTCGGCCGTTAAACGGTCCTGCACAACACTCACACAAATCCATAGGCCAGGACGACGCGATCTCAAACACACATTGACAAGGGGCCGAAGCCCGATTACGTTATCGGACACTTTTCCCCCACCGTGTGAAGCCGTCACAGGTCTCCCACAATACCGCCAGACCTCTCCGGACTGGACGGCGGAAGAGTGACCGGGATCCCGCCTGATCGCCCAGAGGGAAAAGAATAGTGAAAACAAGACGGACCTCGCCAGATCCTCCTGGTGGTGGTCGGGGGGTTCGAGCTTCAGTGGGGTAGCGAGCAAAGGAGGAAGGATCATGGATAAGGTGCAAGTCGTCGAGGCGGTGATTAAAGGGATCGGGGATGCCATGAATCGCATTGATCGCGATGCGCAGCGTCAACGAACGGATCCCCAGGTATTCGCTGAGGGATTGCTTGACGGTTTGGCGAATTGCCTGGCTATCGTCGCGACCAACACGATCTTCAAGAGTCAAGTCGAGGATCGCGAGCCTTCCCCCGAGGAAACCGATGCAATGATGGGCCGCTTCTATGATGGGATCAAGAATGCCACCATGGCTTTGATGCGAGTCGAGAGGGATCGAATCAACTGACCCTCTCATGACTCCCACACGTGACAAGAACCGAAGAAGTCGGGGAGAACGCTGACAACAATTCACTGATCGCTTTTTTGCTATGCGGTAGTTGGTACGGGACTGCTCGAACGGAGGGAGCGATGAACCGCCCATCGATGGAAGGCCTAGAGAGCCAGAGCCGCATGGACTGGGCAAGGATCTCCCGCCTCGTTGGACTGGCTGGAGTTGCACTTTTTCTGACCGCCGCCTTTACCCCACTGCCAAATATCTTAATCCGCTGGCTCGGCACGCCGGCTCGCCTTGAGTCGGCAGAGGCAATTGTCGTGCTCGGGGCCGGTGTCGAGCCGGATGGCGTGTTGGGCGATACTTCTATGCGGCGGGCGCTTGAGGGGATGGTCCTACACCGGAAGGGACTCGCCCCCCTCCTGCTCCTTTCGGGCCCTGGCCGTGGCGAGGGCCCGGCAGAGGCCGAGGTACGGGAGGAACTGGCTCGTGCGCTGGGGATCTCGCCGGAAGTGATCCTCACAGAGAGCAAGGCACAGACCACGCGGGAGGAAGCCGTCAAATCGGGGGCACTCCTTCGGGAAAAGGGTGTCCGGAGAATTCTCTTGGTGACCGGCTCGCACCATATGGCGAGGGCCCAACGGTTATTTGAGCGGGCTGGCTTTGAGGTTCTCGCGGCACCAACTGACGAAGTCTCAAGCGAGGCTTCGAGTCCCGAGGGACGCCTCCGGCTTATGCGTCGAACCCTGCAGGAGCTCCTGGCTCGATTCTATTACCGGGCGGCCGGCTACCTGTAAACGATGGAGGAGGCATGGAGCAAGTCTTTAGCCTGATCCTGGTCGGTTTCACCTCGGCGGGCGCTTATGTGCTTGGCACAAGAGTGCTCGGCCTGCCGGCGCGCGACATCCGAAAGGCGGTCGGCAAGATGCTCGAGTGTTTCGGGATCAGCCTGGTTTTCTTCGTGGTAAACCTGAGCGCTGGAGTCATTGGTATCCTGGTCGCGCGCGTCACTATACGGGGATTTGTATCGCTGTACATGGCTGCCGACGTGACAGTGCTGTTCCTTTCGGTCCTCCAGGGTCTCACCTTCGTGTGGTGGCGGGATCTGTCGGTGCCGTGACAGAGGAATTTTTCCCATGAACTTTCTCCTCCTGGTCCTCTTGTTGGTATGTATTTTTTGCCTCGGCTTCGGCCTGGGCATGGCCTATCAAGAAAAGTATAGATCCAGGCAAGCCCTGTCGGCGACTCCAGAGCCGGGTGACGATGAGGTTCTAATCTTCGACCGGGTCACTTTCGGACTGTCGCAGCTGCCTAACATCGAAGAGGCGAAAGCCTTCGAGGACGCCCAGACCGAGGTGATGCGCGAAGTCGGAGAGCAGTATGGCCTGAGCGCGGCAGCGGTCGCCGCAATCTACCGTCGGGTCTGGCACAAGCAGTACGGTGCCCAGGCCTGATGTGCCAGCGCGGTAACTTGACAAGCCGCGCTGGAACTTGTTGTAATAGAAGTTCTTTGTGACTGTGGTCACAAAGTCCACTCTTGTCTCGGAGGCTTGATGGACTACAAGGCGACACTCAACCTCCCCAAGACGTCTTTTCCCATGAAGGCTAACCTGACGGAGCGCGAGCCCGAAATTCTGCGTTCCTGGGAAGAGCGCGGGATCTATCACAAGCTCCGGGAGCTTCGGGCAGATCGCCAGTTGTGGATCCTTCACGATGGCCCGCCATACGCCAACGGCCACATCCACATGGGCCACGCGCTGAACAAGATCTTGAAAGACTTAGTGGTCAAGTCCCGGTCCATGATGGGTTATAACGCCGTCTATGTTCCGGGCTGGGACTGCCATGGCCTACCCATCGAGCTCCAGGTCGACAAGGAACTGGGGGACCGGGCGAAGGCGGTCGGCGTACTGGAGAAGCGGCGGCTTTGCCGAGAGTACGCGGCCCGCTTTATCGACGTGCAGCGAGACGAGTTCAAGCGCCTCGGGGTGCTGGGGGATTGGGAACATCCTTATACAACCATGGACTATCACTACGAAGCAGTCATCCTGCGAGAGCTTGCCAAATTCGTCGGGGCGGGCAGCGTCTACCGGGGCCTGAAACCGGTCCACTGGTGCGCCACCGACCAGACTGCTTTGGCCGAAGCAGAGGTGGAGTACGACGACCACCGCTCCCCCTCGATTTATGTGAAGTTTCCAGTGAAGGATGCCAAAGGAAAATTTGCCGTCAATCCGGTCCACGGAACGTCCTTTGTCATATGGACCACCACACCCTGGACCCTCCCTGCCAATCAGGCGATTGCCGTGAACCCCAACCTAATGTACCGTCTCGTGAAGACCCCGGCAGGAGAGCTGATTCTGTCCCAGGAGCTGGTCGCCGCGTGCATGAAGGCATTTCGATACTCCGAGGACGAGTACAAGGTGACAGGGGGGGCCTGGCCAGGGACGGAATTGGAAGGCATCCTTTGCCAGCATCCGTGGATGCCAAAAGAGGTACCGGTGGTCCTGGCGGAATACGTCAGCACAGACCGGGGGACCGGCTGTGTCCATACGGCCCCAGGACACGGAGCCGAAGACTACGAGACTGGCCTGCGCTATGGCCTCAAGGTTGAGAATCCTGTGGACGATGAGGGACGATTTATTGGGGACCTTCCTCTCTTTGGCGGGATGAATGTCTGGGAGGCCAACCCCAAGATCATCGCCGAGCTCCGCCGCCGCGGAAACCTGGTGGCTGAAGGGATCGTTGATCATTCCTATCCCCACTGCTGGCGGTGCAAAAACCCCACTATCTTCCGCGCCACCGAGCAGTGGTTTATCTCGATGGAAGAGAATAACCTCCGCCAACGGGGGCTGGAGTGGGTCCGGAAGGTGAAATGGATTCCCCCCTGGGGAGAGGAACGAATCTACAACATGATCCAGACCCGGCCGGACTGGTGCATTTCCCGGCAGCGGGCCTGGGGGGTGCCTATTGCCGCCTTCTACTGCCAGGCGTGTCACCATACCCTTGCTAAACAGGACCTCATGGAGCACGTGGCAGACATCATGGAACGCGAGGGTTCCGACGTTTGGTTCCTGAGGAGTGCGGGAGAATTACTGCCTCCGGACACGCGCTGCAAGTGCGGTGGCACGGAGTTTACGAAAGAGGACGACATCCTCGATGTCTGGTTTGACTCGGGTGTGAGCCATGCAGCGGTGCTGGAGAAGCGGCGGGACCTACGATGGCCGGCAAAGATGTATCTCGAGGGGAGTGATCAGCACCGGGGCTGGTTCCATAGTTCCCTCCTGGCCGCGGTGGGGACGAGGGATCGGGCGCCCTATGAGGAGGTCTTGACTCACGGCTTTGTCGTAGACGGAGAGGGCCGGAAGATGTCCAAGTCGCTGGGGAACGTCATTGCCCCACAAGAGGTCATGGCCGCCCACGGGGCCGAAATCCTCCGTCTGTGGGTAGCGGCGGAGGATTACCGTGATGACGTCCGGCTCTCCTCCGAAATTCTCACCCGTCTCGTCGAGGGCTATCGCCGGATCCGAAACACCTGCCGTTATCTCCTCGGCAACCTCTACGACTTTGATCCCAGGGCGCACCTGGTGCCCCGGGAGGCGCTCCTCGAGATCGACCGGTTCATCCTGCACCGGCTCCAAAATCTCACCGGGCGACTGCTCCGGGCCTATGACAGGTACGAATTTCACATCCTCTTTCACGCCATCCACAACTTCTGCGCTGTGGATCTGTCCGCCTTTTATTTCGACGTGCTCAAAGATCGAGTGTACACCTTTCACGCGGCGTCCCCCGAACGGCGGGCAGCTCAAACCGCCATGTACCTCATCCTGCAGAGCCTCACCCGGCTCATGGCGCCGGTTCTCTCCTTCGCCGCCGAGGAGGTCTGGGGCTATATCCCCCGGCGCGGCGATGAGCCGGAGAGCGTGCACCTCACCGAGTTTCCCAAGGTGGACGAGGCATACGTGGACGAGGTACTCGCGGAGCGATGGGAGCGGCTTCTCCGAATCCGTGACGAGGGACTCAGGGCGTTAGAGGAAGCGAGGAAGCGCAAGTTGATCGGGAATGCCGTGGAAGCTAAGGTGGAGATCCAGGCCAGTCCTGCTTTGCTACCATTCCTGCAAAGCTATGAGAAGGATCTGTGCACCATCCTCATTGTCTCCGCGCTAGAGCTCAAGCCGGCACCTCCGGACGGGCCGGAACTATCCGTCGTGGTGCACCGGGCCCCGGGACAAAAGTGTGAACGGTGCTGGACGTACCGGGAAACTGTCGGCTCCTCCAGGGACCATCCGACCATCTGTGACCGCTGTGTTGCCGTCCTAGGGAGTTCATAGTCCATGGTTCACGGTTCATGCTAGTGCCCCTCCAACTCACTTCTCCTAAGCACCGCAGGGTTCCGCCGGGGGCACTGAGGGGTTGTAGGGGAGAGGCTCCCCTACGCCTGGGGGGTGCTCAGCGAGGCGAACGCCGAGCGCCGAAGGGGGGCCTGCCCCCCTAGCGGAAGTGCCGCACCAGCGCGGAATACTAGTGAGAAA
>JAPUFX010000085.1 GCA_027293415.1 Candidatus Methylomirabilota bacterium | reverse complement strand
AGGAGGTCCCGGTCCTGAGAGCGCCCCGGACGGAGAAAGCGGTGGTGGAGGTCGAGGCGGATGATTTCATTTTCCCCTCGAGCGTGGGGACGCCCCAGGATCCGAAAGGCTACCTGCGCCGCTTCTTCTTCCCGGCATTGGCCAAGGCGGAATTGCGGCGGATCCGCTTTCACGATTTGCGCCACACCTATGTGGCGCTCCAGATTCAGGCCGGCGCCAATGCGAAATATATTCAGCAGCAGGTGGGCCACGCCTCCTATCAATTCACCATGGACCAGTACGGCGGCCTGTACGATGATCAGGACGCCACGGCGGCGGCGCGCTTGGAGGCGACCGTGTTCGGGACGGACCGCAAAAACGTTGTCGGTCTGCTGTCGGTCTGAAATCTCTCCCCTTCTTTGGGGTTCCTTGCTAATCCTTGCTCGTTCGCAAGTGCTTATATATAAGGATAGGCAAGGACTCACAAAGACCCGTAACCCCCCGCTAATTCGGTGTTGAACCCAAGGGTTCCGTGTGCTATGGTGGTGGGCGTTCGCCGGCAGGTCCACGCCTGCGAAGCTGCGTCACAGGCCCGCCGCCAGAGGAGCTCACCCCATGTTGCGTGAACTCGTGTTCGCCCCGGTGGCCAAAGAGCTCGAGGAGGTCGAGCGGCGGATTCAAACGAGGGTGTTGAGCCGCGCCGATCTCATCTCCGAAGTGACGACCTATGTTCTCGGCAGCGGCGGCAAGCGGGTTCGCCCCGCCCTGCTCCTCCTCTCTGCCCGGATGTGCGGCTACAATGCGGGGGAGCGCGATGTGGATCTGGCGGTGGTGGCGGAGTATATGCACGTCGCCACCCTGATCCATGATGACATTATTGATAACGCCCAAAAGCGCAGAGGGCAGCCGTCAGCCAACGCGCGATGGGGACCACACGTCTCAGTCCTGGTCGGCGACTTTCTCTACTCGCACTCGATCCAACGGCTGGTCAGTGACGGGGACTTTCGCATCCTCAAGGCCTTCGCCGATGCCACCGTGGCCATGACCGAGGGAGAGATCCTGGAGCTGAAGTGGCACCGGAATCCCGATATCCTGTACCAGGACTACCTCACCATCATCACCTGTAAGACCGCGGCCCTCTTCTCCGCCGCGTGCCGGACCGGGGCATTGGTCGCCGGGGTGGACGAGACCCGGGTGGAGGCGTTGACGGAGTTCGGTCTGAACCTGGGGATCGGGTTCCAGCTGGTGGACGATGCACTGGACTTGGTGGCGAGCGAGGAGATCCTGGGAAAGCCCGTGGGGAACGATCTCCTGGAGGGGAAGGTGACCTATCCCCTGATTCATGTTTTCCATCACGACCGGGGCGCCGAGCGGGATGAGGTCTGCCGTCTCATCGGCAATGGACCGTTGCGGGAGGCCGAGGTGGAGACGATCCATCGATATGTGACGGAGCGAGGGGGGGTGAAGGCGGCGGTGGAAGAGGCCCGGAAGTACCTGAGGAAAGCCCGAGATCACCTGGTCCCGTTTCCCGACAACGCCGCCCTGCGCTCTCTGGAAATGTTGGTGGATTTCATCGTCGAGCGAGAGTGGTGACGAGCCGGTCGAGGTGACAGCCAAACGAGTTCTGATCGTCAAGCTGAGTTCTTTGGGGGATCTCATTCACGCCCTCCCCACCATCCATTGCCTCAAGGTGGGCTTGCCTGCCTCCATCACCTGGGTCGTGAATGCCGCATATGCTCCCCTCCTCCGGCATGCCGCGGATGTGGACGAGGTGATCCCTTTTGACCGCGAGCGCCCCCTGCGGGGGATGTGGAGGGTGGTCTCGGAACTGCGGCGGAGGGAGTTCGATCTCGTCATTGACCTGACCGGCCTCTTCAAGAGTGCCCTGATCAGCCGCCTGGCGCGAGGGAGGCTCTGCCTCGGCCCCTCGTACGCGCGGGAGTTTTCCTGGCTTTTCTACCACCAGCAAATTGGCTCGAGCGATCTCGATCGTCATGCGGTCGAACGGTATCTCGACGTCGTTCGGGCGTTCAAGCTGGAAGAGCGGGATCGCGTCTTCCCGCTCACGTTCCCGTCCTCGCCGCTCCCTGTCGACGGGTCGCAGCCGGTTGTGGTCTTGATTCCCAGCGCGCGGTGGCCCACCAAGCTCTGGCCGGCGACGTCCTTCGCCGATTTGGCGGATCGACTTCGCCGGGACCGGGTTCGGGTGGTGGCGGTGGGGGGTGAGCTGCCGAGTCCCGAGGACCCCCTGGGCGGGGTGGAAGGCGTGGTGGACCTGCGCGGGCGGACCTCCCTGGCGGAACTCGGGGCAGTCCTGGAACACGCCGATCTCATTATTGCGAATGATACCGGCCCGATGCACCTCGCCGCGGCGCTCGGACGGAGAGTGATCACCCTCATGGGGCCGACCGATCCGCGGCGCACCGGACCGTACGGGACAGGCCATCGGATCCTTTCGACCTTTCCTCCTTGCAGTCCTTGCTTTTCGAAGGTCTGCCGGAACCCGGCGGGACAAATCTGCCTCCGGGATCTACGCCCGGCTGAGGTATACACCGCTGCCACCCAGATGCTCAGGGAGCGCTCAGCAGATACGGGGCAGCGTCCTGAGACCCGCGCTCCATCGGACCCGGTTCCTTCCACGCTGGATCCTTCCTCTCCATCATGAACCAATCCCCAGCGCATGGGAAACCCCTGAGGAGTGTCTGAGCGCATGTGCGGGGCCACAGCTTCCCCGGCGATGAGGTATAATTAGTTGTTAGGTTGCTTTTAACTTTGGACCTCGGACCTCCTATGCGTACCGACCCGAAATACATTCGGAACTTCTCCATCATCGCCCACATCGACCACGGGAAGTCGACCGTGGCCGATCGGCTCCTGGAGTACACCGCGACCGTCCCGGCCCCGAAGATGCGAGAGCAGGTCCTCGACCGGATGGACCTGGAGCGGGAGCGGGGGATCACCATCAAGGCCAAGGCGGTTCGCCTCCACTACGACTCGCAGGAGGACGCCGGTTATACCCTCAACCTGATCGACACCCCGGGCCATGTGGATTTCACGTACGAGGTCTCCCGCGCCTTGAGTGCCTGCGAAGGGGTGTTGTTGGTGGTGGATGCGGCTCGGGGGGTTCAAGCGCAGACGCTCGCCAACCTGTCCCTGGCCGTTGCCCATGATCTCGCCATTATTCCGGTGATCAACAAGATCGACCTCCCCAACGCAGATGTCGCCCGCGTCAGGCAGCAGATGGAAGACATCTTAGCGATCGATGCCTCCGGGGCAATCTCGTGTAGTGCCAAGGAAGGGATCGGAACGCAGGAGATCCTCGAGGCGATCGTGGCGCGCATCCCCCCGCCGCAGGCAGACCCACAGGCGGCCCTGAAGGCGCTGGTTTTTGATTCCTGGTTTGATTCCTTCCAGGGGGTCATTGCCTGCATACGAGTGGTGGACGGGTTCGTCCGCCCCGGACTCCGCATTTGCCTCATGTCCAATGGCGCCACCTTCGAGGTGAGCCAGGTGGGGGTCTTCTCCCCGGAGATGCGGCCGGTCCCGGTGCTGGGAGCTGGTGAGGTGGGATATCTGATGGCCGGGATGAAAGATGTCCGCCAGGTCCGGGTCGGGGACACGCTTACCACGGCGGACAAGCCAACGCGTACCCCTCTCCCAGGTTTCCGGGAGGTGCGTCCTGTGGTCTTCGCGGGGCTCTATCCCGTCGAGGGAGGGGATTACCTGCGGTTGCGGGAGGCCCTCGAGAAGCTCAGGCTCAACGATCCGGCCTTTACCTTTGAGCCAGAGACCTCGGCGGCGTTAGGCTTCGGTTTCCGGTGCGGATTCCTGGGACGGTTGCATATGGAGATTGTTCAAGAGCGGTTAGAGCGAGAATTCAATCTGGAGCTGCTCACGACTGCGCCCACTGTGGTTTACCGGGTCCGGCTCACCGATGAGACGCTGGTGGAGGTCGACAATCCCTCCCGTCTCCCCTCCCGCGAGCGTCTGGTAAGCACGGAGGAGCCGTACATCCGTGCCCTCATCCTGCTGCCGGCCGAATATGTCGGACCTGTCCTGGCCCTCTGCCAGGAGAAGCGGGGGGTCCAGGTCGGCCTGGAGTATCTCCAGGACCGCCGCGTCCTGATCACATATGATCTCCCCTTGGGTGAGATCATCCTCGATTTCTACGACCGGCTCAAATCCCTTACCCGCGGCTATGCCTCGTTCGATTATGATTTGATTGATTACCGGGGAGGGGATTTGGTAAAGCTGGATGTCCTGGTCAACGGGGAATCTGTGGATGCCCTCTCCGCGATTGTGCACAAGGACCACGCCTATGCCCGCGGGCGGCAGCTCACCGAAAGGCTCCGGAAAATCATCCCGCGGCAGCTCTTTGAGGTGGTGCTACAGGCGGCCGTGGGGGGGAAGGTAATCGCCCGGGAAAGCGTCCCCCCTGTCCGGAAGCATGTCACTGCCAAGTGCTACGGGGGTGATGTCACCCGCAAGCGCAAGCTTCTGGAGCGTCAGAAAGAAGGAAAGAAACGAATGAAGCGGGTGGGGCGCGTAGAGATCCCCCAGGAGGCTTTTATGGCCGTCCTGGATATACGGAGGGGAGAGTCCAGGTAGCGGAGGGGTCCTGAGGCGCGGGGGCGGGACCAGGCGACCCGCGCGCGCATCGGAGAAGGGAAAGCATGGATCGCGAGCAAGAACGCGAGGCGCCAGTGCAGGTGGGGGAGTCGGCTGCCCCGGAGGCCCGCGAGCGCCTGAAGTCGGTTGCCCGCGAGTGGCTGGAGGCTCTGGCCGTCGCCGTACTCCTGGCCTTGTTCATCCGAACCTTTGTGGTCCAAGCATTCAAGATCCCCTCCGGCTCCATGATCCCCACGTTGCTGGTTGGGGACCATATCCTGGTGAACAAGTTCATCTATGGGGTCCGCATCCCCGTGCTGGATACCTGGATCGTCGGCCCCTGGGTCGCAGAGCGACAGGACATCATCGTCTTCAAGTATCCTCACGATGAGAGCCGGGACTTCATCAAACGGGTCATCGGGCTGCCAGGAGATGTGGTGGAGGTTCGGGGGAAGCGGGTCTATATCAATGAGAAACCCCTCGACGAGTCCTACCTCGTCCACGCAGACCCGGCCATGAGAGGGAACCCCGGTTCGCCCGGAGACTTCTACGGGCCAATCACGGTCCCGGAGGATAAGCTCTTCGTGCTCGGGGACAACCGGGACCATAGCCAAGACAGCCGGTTTTGGGGATTTCTAGACATTCACAAGGTGGAAGGGGAGGCGTTCATCATCTATTGGTCCTGGGACTCGCAAGAGGGAGGGCCGCGCTGGAACCGGCTTGGGAAGCTGATCGATTAAGGACGTCCGACGTCCAAAGTCCTGAACCCCAGTGGCCCCCCTTTCTCCTTGACAAGGACCGATCTCGTTTCAGTATACTAAGGGTGTTAGCACTCTTAGGATGAGAGTGCTAGGTGATCAGGAGAATATGTTGACTGGTGACACGACAATGGAGTTGACCGACCGGCAACGGGAGGTCCTGCGGGCGATCATCCAGGACTATATTTTGAGTGCCGAGCCCGTTGGCTCCCGGAGTGTGGCGCGGAAATATGGGTTCCAGATGAGTCCGGCCACGATCCGCAATATCATGGCCGATCTGGCAGACCTCGGGTATCTCGTCCAACCCCATACGTCAGCGGGTCGGGTCCCGACCGATCTGGGGTACCGGTTCTATGTAGACAGCCTGATAGAACGACCTTCTCTCACCCGGGCGGAAGAAAGCGTAATCGAGAAGCGATTTCGTCCGGTGTGGGGAAAGGGAGAGGATCTGATGCGGGAGGTCACGAAGCTCCTCTCTGGCCTTTCGCGTTCGGTTGGAGTGGTCCTCGCGCCCCGGGTGGACCAAGTGGCGATCAAGCGGATCGAGTTTGTTCATCTGTCAGCGGAACGAATCTTGGTCATCCTGATTACCAAGTCGGGACAGGTCCACCACAGGGTGGTGACTCTTGACGAGGTGATTTCCCAGGATGAGTTGAATAAGACCGCCAAGCTTCTCAATTCACTGGTAGAGGGGATGCCTCTGTCCCGGGTGCGGCAATTTCTGGTCGAGAAGATGGCCGAGGAGAAAGCCATGTACGACGCGCTCCTCCGCCGGGCCCTCGAAGTCGGGCACAAGAGTTTTGTGGAACCGACGGAGGGGGAGGTGTACATCGATGGGACCACCAATATGATGCAGCAACCAGAGTTTGCCGACATCGAGAAGATGCGGTTGATCTTTGTGGCCTTCGAGGAAAAGTCGAAGCTCGTGAAGATCCTGGACCAATGCCTGGCCCAAGAAGGGCTCACCACCATTATCGGCTCGGAGAACATCCTCCGGGAATGGCAGCGATTGAGCCTGGTAACGGCCCCGTACTGGTGCGGGGACGATCTCTTGGGAACGTTAGGAGTGATCGGCCCGACTCGGATGGAGTACGGCAAGATCATCCCCCTGGTCGATTTCACCGCCAAGTTGCTCAGTCAGTACTTGACAGAAGAGGCTTCGTAGCGAGGGCGGAGATCCCGAGGGTCGGGGTTTCCCTCTCGTTTTTTTGCCTCCAAGGGATGTTGCGGATGTCCGAGGAACGGCAGCAAGAGGAGCGGAGTCCAGAAGAGGCCCAACAGATTCCAGACGTGTCCGAAGAGACAGCGCCAGGCCAGGAGACGGCGCCTGAAGAGGAGCTGTCGCAGAAGGTCGCGGTTCAGGCAAAAGAAATCCAGGAGCTGCAGGACCGTCATCTGCGCCTGGCAGCCGAGTTTGACAATTACCGGAAACGGGTGGTGCGCGAGCGGGCCGAGTTGGTCCGGACCGTGCAAGAAGGGCTGCTGTTAGAGTTGCTTCCGGTGCTCGACAATTTCGAGCGGGCCCTTGCCGCCGCGCGGTCCTCCGCCGCGTCATCTCGGGCGGAAGAGGCCGTCATTGAGGGAGTTGACCTGACCCTCCGTCTCTTCAAAGGCGTGCTCGAGAAGGCGGGGGTGAAGGCGATTGAGAGCGTCGGACAGCAGTTCGATCCGGCTGTCCATCACGCGGTGGAGCAGGTGCAGACAAACGACCATCCGGAGAGCACCGTCGTCGAGGAGGTCCTTCGCGGGTACGTGTTGGATAAGAAGGTCCTCCGGCCAGCTCTGGTCAAGGTTTCCTCCGTTCCCGCACCTTCCCCCCAGGCCGAGACCCCCTCCGAGGGAAAAGGCAGTGAGTAAGGACTACTACCAAATTCTGGGGGTGTCGCGGGGAGCCTCGCCCGACGAGATCAAAAAGGTGTATCGGCGCCTCGCCATGAAGTTGCATCCCGATAAGAATCCCGACGACACTGCGGCGGTGGAACAGTTCAAGGAAATCAACGAGGCCTACGAGGTCCTGTCGAATCCTGAAAAGCGGCAGGAGTATGACAGATATGGAACGGTGGGGGGCCGGATGGCCGAAGCGTATCCCGACTTCGATGTGGGGTTCGGGACGGGCTTCGGGGGGCTTTTTGAAGATATCCTGGAAGGGTTCTTTGGAGGAGCGGGCAGGCGGAGTGCGGCCCAGCGAGGGGCTGACTTCCGCTATGCGCTGACTATCACGTTAGAGGAAGCTGCCAAGGGATCCGAGAAGGAGATCATCCTTTCTCGATTGGAGGTGTGTGAGGGGTGTCGCGGCACCGGGGCGCGGCCGGGGACGCGCCCGAAGGCCTGTCCGGTCTGTCGCGGGAGCGGCCAGGTTCGGTTCTCGCGAGGCTTTCTCACGGTCAGCCAGGCATGTCATCAGTGTGGAGGCGAGGGGCACGTCATCGATTCCCCTTGCCGGACGTGTCGGGGGGAGGGGCGAGTCAGAACGGAACGGACCGTAGCGGTGAAGGTCCCCAAAGGGGTGGAAACCGGGACACGGCTTCGGATCAGTGGCGAAGGGGAAGCTGGAACGAAGGGAGGCCCCCCCGGTGACCTCTACGTGGTGGTCCAAATCGCGGCGCACCCGATGTTTCACCGGGAGGGTGATGATTTGACCTGTGAAGTCCCAATCAACTTCACGCAGGCCGCCTTGGGGGGCGAGGCCATGGTTCCGACCCTCACCGAGATGATCCCCATTCACATCCCGCCTGGAACGCAACCCGGCACGGAGTTTCGCCTGGAGGGATACGGTCTTCCGAACCTCCGGGGGTACGGGCGAGGCGACCTCAAGGTCAAGGTCCTCGTAGAGATTCCCACCCGCCTCACCGCCAAGCAGCAGGAGCTCTTAGAGGAGCTCCACCGACTGGAGAATGGGGAGGGAACTCCCCTGAGCAAAGGCTTCTTTGAGAAGGTCCGGGAGCTCTTCGGCGGATGAATGTGGTTCGCGGGTCACAGATGGCAATGTCTGACACCGGGTACTAGCCTCTCGGATTCCTCCTCCATCCAACACCGCTGCCAAGCATCTCTCGTATATTTCCGGTGACCTGTCAGATCCGAGGTGAGATCGTAGGGGACAGTGAAATCCTTGGTTGACTTCGGACATCGGACCTAAAGGATGCATCGTTTCTACGTGACCGAAGAACAACTCGTGGGCGGCTGCGTTCGGTTCAATCCGGCCCAGGTTCGCCAGATCATCCGCGTCCTCCGGATGGGGGTGGGCAGTCGCGTGCTGGCGTTCAACGGCAGCGGCCAGGAATGGGAGGTGGAGATTGCAACATCCTCTCCCCGTGAGGTCGTTGGTCGGATTGTGGCGGAGGTCTCGATGGTGAGAGAATCTCCTCTTCGAATTGTACTGCTCCAGGGGCTTCTCAAAGGAGACAAGATGGACTATCTGATCCAGAAGGTGACGGAGATGGGGGTGGCCGAAGTCGTCCTCCTTTCCACCCGACGGACGGTCGCTCAGGGATCGGGCAGAGTGGCCCGGTGGAGCCGGATCGCCCTCGAGGCGGCAGAGCAGTCGGGTCGCTTGACCGTCCCGGGGCTCACCGGACCCTACCGCCTTGAAGCAGAATATATTGCCGGACCGGCCGCCGGTGCTGCGATTGTCCTCTGGGAGGGAGAGCGGGTTGGGACGTTTGCCGAGGTGTTAGATCGGGCGTCCCCCCCGAATGAGATACGGATCCTGGTGGGTCCGGAGGGGGGGCTGGAGACGGACGAGGTGGCTCTGCTGAGAGAAAAGGGTTTCGTTCCCGTCTCCCTGGGACCCAGGACGTTGCGCGCGGAGACTGCCGCCGTGGCCGCGCTGGCTGTTCTCCAGCACCGGTGGGGTGACCTTCGCTAAACAGCGCTGGGCAGCCAGCGGTCGGCTGGCCGCCGAACTCGTTCATTTTGGGGAGAGCCTTTCGGACCATGCGGGTGCACCTCATTGATGGAACGTCGTACATCTATCGCGCTTTTTTTGCCCTGCCCCCCATGAGCGACTCCAGGGGGCTCCCCACCAATGCCATCTACGGCTTTACCAATATGCTCCTCAAGGTATTGCGGGAGCAATCCCCCGAGCATATCGCCATGGTGTTTGATGCTGGAGGCGAGACGGAACGCCACCGGGAATTTGAGGCCTACAAGGCGCAGCGCCCGCCCATGCCTGATACCCTGGCGCCTCAGATTCCCTATGTCTATCGTGTCGTGGAAGCATTGCAGGTTCCCACGCTGATGGAGGAAGGGTATGAAGCGGATGACATCATAGGGACGCTCGCGACGCGAGCCGTTGCGGATGGATTTCAGGTGACCATTGTCTCCGGCGACAAGGATCTTTTCCAGCTGGTCAATCCTGCCATCGAGGTCTACGATCCGATGCGGGACAAGACCTATAGGGTTCAGGATGTCCAGGAGCGGTACGGGGTCCCACCACAGGCGATGACGGACCTCATGAGTCTCGTTGGGGATGCCGTTGATAATATCCCGGGAGTGCCCGGGGTGGGGGAGAAAACGGCCAGCACGCTGATTCAGGAATTTGGCACCGTCGAGAATCTGATCGACTCCCTCGATCAGGTCAAGCGACCAAAGCTTCGGGAGGCCTTGAGTGCCCATGCGGCACGGATCCGGAAGAACCGTTCACTCGTCACCCTTCGTACCGACCTCCCCCTGTGTGTCTCCCCGCAGGACCTCCGACGGCAGGTTCCCGATGCGGAGCGGCTTCGGACCCTGTTCGAGGAGTTGGGGTTTACGCGCTTGCTCAGCGCCCTGGCAGAGGGCGGGCGAGGGATCCCGTGATCATTGTGGGGCTGACAGGGGGCATTGCGACCGGCAAGAGCACGGTCGCGGGGATCTTCGCGAAGGGGGGGGCTACGGTCCTTGACGGGGATGAAGTGGTTCGAGAATTGCAGGTACCAGGGACGAAAGTCTTTGAAGCCACCGTCGAGGCCTTTGGGCCGGACATCCTGCAACGCGACGGGACCATCAATCGGAAATTATTGGGAGAGATAGTCTTTCGTGATGAACGATTGCGCAGGCGACTCGAGACCATCGTTCATCCTGCGCTGGTCGTCGCGGTCGAGGAACGGCTGGCTGAACTCCGGATACAAGGAATCCCCGTATGCGTAGTGGAACTCCCCCTCCTCATCGAGTCTGGGTCTGAAGGTCGGTTTGACTGGGTGGTGGTCGTCACCGCCCCCGAAGAGGTGCAGGTGACTCGCCTCATGACAGATCGGGGGCTGAGCCGAGAAGAAGCCTTGGCCCGAATCCATACTCAGATGCCTCTTTCGGAGAAGGTCAAGCGGGCCGATTTCGTGATCGAGAATGGAGGGGATCTTCAGGAGACGGAACGGAGAGTCCAGGAAATATTCCAGGTGCTGCTCCGAGTGGGGCCAAAAAAACCTTGACAAGGATGGAAGGTGTTCTTACCATGCACTCTAGACAGTATGTAGACACCTCCTCAAGACTCTCAGAATTATTCCACCGCTGCAATCCAGCTGTTCTGATCAGTCCCGGGAGATCCCCTGTATCGTGTAGTATACGCAAACAGAGACAGCTATCCCGCACTCTATGTCGGGCGATGATGCCCTGCCCGGCATTGATGCACTGATGATAGATCCAACGAGAAGCAGGTTGAGAGGATAAGAGAACCGGAGGGAGTGGGGTCCCGCAACGTGCGCGATAAGGAGGGGAGAAGAAACGCTATGCCGTCCCAACGCCATGCCACCGATGTCGCCAAGGAGGCGAGCAAAGAGGGGAAGGAGACGAGGGAGACAAAGGCGATGACCCGTGACGCGGTCGTTGACGCTCCCCGCGAAGGCCTGATGAACTTGGCGGAGTTGACAGAAAAGACCATCCCCGAACTGAATACCATTGCGCGCTCCCTCGGCATGGTGGGTGCAAGCGCCCTTCGGAAGCAAGAGCTTATCTTTAAGATTTTGGAAGCCCAGGCGGAGAAGAACGGTCTCATCTTCGCCGAAGGGGTTCTCGAAGTCCTCCCGGATGGCTTCGGCTTTCTCCGAGCCCCCCATTACAATTATCTCCCGGGGCCTGATGATATCTACGTCTCCCCATCACAGATCCGGCGCTTTGATTTGAGGACCGGCGATACCGTGTCGGGCCAGGTCCGCCCGCCGAAGGAGGGGGAGCGGTATTTCGCCCTCCTGAAGGTGGAGGCGGTCAACTTTGAAGATCCGGAACTTATTAAAGACAAGACCCTTTTCGACAACCTGACCCCTCTCTTTCCCGATGCGCGGATCAGCCTGGAGACCACCGGGAATGAGATCAGTATGCGGGTCATGGATTTGATCACGCCCATCGGGAAAGGGCAGCGGGGATTGATCGTGGCGCAGCCCCGGACCGGGAAAACGATCCTCCTGCAAAAGATTGCGGACAGCATCACCAAGAATCATCCAGAGATATTTCTCATCGTCCTCCTGATCGATGAACGTCCGGAAGAGGTGACCGATTTCCAGCGGTCGGTCAAGGCGGAGGTGATCAGCTCGACATTCGACGAACCAGCCAGTCGCCACGTCCAGGTGGCGGAGATGGTCTTGGAAAAGGCGAGACGTCTCGTCGAGCACAGGCGGGATGTGGTCATCCTGCTCGACTCGATCACCCGACTCGCCCGCGCGTATAATGCGGTCTGTCCGCCGAGCGGCAAAGTCCTCTCAGGGGGAATTGACGCAAACGCCCTGCAGCGTCCCAAGCGCTTCTTTGGGGCGGCCCGGAACACCGAGGGGGGAGGATCCCTTACCATCATCGCGACAGCCTTGGTCGACACCGGGAGCCGGATGGACGATGTGATCTTTGAGGAGTTCAAGGGCACCGGGAATATGGAGCTCCATCTGGATCGCCGCTTGTTAGACAAGCGGATGTTTCCTACCATCGACATCTTCCGGTCCGGGACCCGCAAGGAGGAGCTGCTCCTGACCCCAGAAGAACTGAACCGGATGTGGGTCCTCCGGAAGGTCTTGGCCAGCATGGGGGTTGTGGAGGCGATGGAGCTCCTCCAGGGGAAGCTGTCCGAGACCAAGTCCAACGCGGACTTTCTCCGGTCCATGAACACCTAAGTAGAGGGCGAGGTCGAGGGACGAAAGCAGCCGAGAGGCTGCTTTTTTGTTGCCCTCGGGGTGAAGCATGCTACAATTCGATACTTGTGGAGAAGCTACGAATCCCTTGTGTTGGGAACAGGAGAAGCAGAGATGAAGAAGGGGATCCATCCTGAATACGTAGATTGTACCATTACCTGCGCCTGCGGCGAGGTCATCCATACCCGGTCGGTCGTCCCGAAGGGCCGGGTGGAAATCTGCTCCAAATGTCATCCCTTCTTTACCGGACGGCAGAAGCTGGTAGACAGCGAAGGGCGTGTGGAGCGATTCCAGCGCAGATACCGGCGCAAGACGGGTCAAGGTTCATAACTCACGGATCACTGAGAGGGAATGAATGCCCCTGTGCTGATCGGTGAGGTATGAACGTGCTCTTATGCTAACGTGGCTGGACAAGCTGGGGGAGATCGAAACGCGGTACGAGGACTTGAGCCAGAAGATGGCCGATCCCTCGGTTCTGAAGGATCCTAGCACCTTTCAACGCCACGCCAAGGCCCACGCAGATCTCCATCCGATTGTGGAAAAATACCGGGGCTACCGACAACTGCTCCAAGAGCAGGAGGGGGCGGCAGTGCTCCTTGAGGAGACGGCCGACTCGGAGATGCGGGCGCTCGCCGCGGGAGAACTCGAGGCGCTCGGGAAGCGGCAAGAGGTTTTAGAGCAGGAACTCAAGGAGATGCTCCTCCCGAAGGATCTGGCCGGCGAGAAGGGAGTAATCATGGAGATCCGGGCTGGGGCTGGTGGGGGAGAGGCAGCATTATTTGCCGCTGATCTTCTCCGGATGTATACCCGGCATGCCGAGTCCCAGGGCTGGAGGGTGGAGATGCTCTCGGCCCATCCCACCGGGATCGGAGGGATGAAGGAGGTTATCCTAGCGATTGAGGGAAAGGGAGCCTTCCGGAAGCTCCGGCAGGAGAGTGGTGTGCACCGGGTGCAGCGGGTTCCGGTGACCGAGGCGGGCGGCCGGATTCACACCTCAACGGTGACGGTGGCGGTCCTCCCCGAAGCGGAAGAGGTGGAGGTCCAGATCGACCCGAAGGATCTCCAGATCGACGTCTTCCGGGCCAGCGGGCACGGGGGACAGCATGTTAATGTCACCGATTCGGCGGTTCGGATGACCCATCTCCCGACAGGTTTGGTCGTCTCCTGCCAGGACGAACGGTCCCAGCACAAGAACAAGGCCAAGGCTCTCAAGGTCCTCCGAGCGCGTCTTCTGGAGCAGGCCCGGGCCGAGCAAGAGCGCGAGATCGCCGACGCCAGGCGGCAACAGGTGGGGACGGGAGATCGGAGCGAGCGGATTCGGACGTACAACTTTCCCCAGGGTCGGGTGACCGACCACCGCATCGGGTTAACCCTGTATAATCTCTCGGCCGTACTCGAGGGAGACCTGGCAGAGCTCATCCAAGCCCTGGTCACACATCACGAGGCGGAGCGACTCAGAGCCTCCTCAGCGACATGACACCGAGCCCGCATTATTCACGACTGGAGTGTCTTCGTGAATAATGCGCCTGCAGGTGCGGGCTCGGCCGCACCGGCAGGTTTCGATCCCGCCGCTTCGGCGGGACTCAAGGCTAGCCCTGAGCGACGCCCCGGAAACGCTGGGCGGAGTCGAAGCCCGGAGGGCAGATTATTCACTTCACTTCTACGTGAATAATCTGGGCTAGGAGGAAGAAGTGCGGTGGAATCGTTGGTCACGGAGAGAGTAGTACTCATACCGGAGGGTTCGTCGATTGGACAGACCCTGGTGTGGGCGACTGCTCTGCTGAAATCTGCGGGGGTTGACACCCCTCGGCTGGATGCCGAATGTCTGTTGGCTTCCCTCCTCCGCTCTAACCGCCTCCACTTGTATGCCGCCATTGAAGAACGGCTGCCACCTGCGGTTTTTGAGACGTACAGGACTCTGGTCTCGCGGCGACAGGCTCGAGTACCAGTTGCCTATCTCACCGGGACGAAGGAATTTTGGTCCCTGTCCTTCAAGGTGACTCCTGCTGTCTTGGTCCCGCGGCCTGAAACCGAGGTCCTGGTCGAGACAGCGCTCGCGCGGCTCAAGCAGTTGACGGCCCCCGTGATTGTGGACGTTGGGACCGGATCGGGAGCCATCGCCGTGGCAATGGCGAAAATGTTGCCCTCCGCCCGGATCTATGCGACCGAGATCTCACGGGAAGCGCTGGACGTTGCCAGAGAAAATGCTGGCGTGCATGAGGTCGCAGGGCAGATTGCCTTCCTCCAGGGGGATCTTCTGGAGCCGGTCTTTGCCCGGGGCCTCATCGGCCAGTGCGACCTGATTGTCAGTAACCCGCCCTATGTTGCCACCACCGATCTTGCGGTCTTGCCGCCCGAGGCGCACTATGAGCCTGTCGAGGCCTTAGATGGGGGGCCGGATGGCCTGTGGTGTCACCGACAGATCATCACAGGGGCATCAACCCTCCTCCGCCCCGGAGGATGGTTGGCCCTGGAAATGGCTCCAGAGCAGGAAATTTTTCTCATAAGGCTTCTGCGGGATCGGGGGGGCTTCCCCGATGTGGAGGTCGTGCCAGATTTGGGCGGTCGGAAGCGGATGATCATGGCGTGTTCCACGGGACCAGGATTCGTACCGTGCAGGGGATCTTCGCCTGAGCAGGACACCCTTGGGATGAACGGAGTGTAGCGTGGATCGGTTGCTGATCCGGGGTGGGCATCCCCTGTGCGGTAGCGTGACGGTAAGTGGAGCAAAGAACTCGGCCCTTCCCGCGATGGTGGCCGTGCTCCTTGCCTCGGACGAGCTCGTCCTAGAAAATATTCCATCTCTCCGAGATGTGACGACGATCGAGAGGCTGCTGCAGTTCATGGGAGTAGAGTCTCGCGAAGGTGGTTTGGGGACCGTGTGTCTCAGTTCGCGGGCGGTTCGTCGTTGCGAGGCTCCGTACGATCTCGTGCGGACGATGCGGGCCTCGGTGCTGGTGCTGGGTCCCCTCCTCGCCAGATTCGGGAAGGCCCGAGTTTCGCTACCCGGGGGCTGTGCCATTGGCCCGCGCCCGATCAACCTGCATCTGGCTGGACTCCAAAGGATGGGAGCGGAGATCGAGATCGTAGAGGGGTACGTGGTGGCCAAGGCGCCTCGCCTCATCGGGACCCGCTTTGCGTTCGAACAAGTCTCCGTCACGGGAACCGAAAATCTCATGATGGCGGCGACGTTAGCGAAGGGGACCACCGTCCTCGAAAATGCCGCCCGCGAGCCGGAGGTAGGAGACTTGGCGCATCTTCTCCAAAAGATGGGAGCCCGGATCGAGGGGGCTGGGACGTCCACCATAACCATCGAGGGGGTCGAGGACCTGGCGGGTACCCAACACCGGATTGTCCCGGATCGGATCGAGGCGGCGACCTTGGCGGTGGCAGGGGCCATCACCCAGGGCGATGTCTTGATCCAGGGGTGCATTCCCCAACACTTCGAAGCGGTGACGACGACACTCCAGGAGGCAGGGGCGGCCGTGGCGGTAGAGGAGGGAGGACTCCGGGTACGGATGGGTACCCGGCCGCAGGCGGTGGATATCACCACCGCGCCCTTTCCTGGTTTCGCCACCGATGTTCAGGCCCAGATCATGGCCTTGATGACGATCGCCGATGGGAAATCTGTCATCACGGAAACGGTCTTCGAAAACCGCTTTATGCACATCCCTGAGCTGGTGCGGATGGGAGCGGATATTACGTTCGGCGGCCCGACCGCTCTTGTCCAGGGTGTCCCCTGCCTCCGCGGAGCCCCTGTGATGGCGACCGATCTACGCGCCAGTGCCTCCTTGGTCATCGCAGGACTGCAAGCCCGCGGAGAAACGGTGCTCCACCGCATCTATCACCTGGATCGCGGCTACGAGCGATTAGAGGCAAAGCTTCACTCCCTCGGCGGGGAGATCCAACGAGTGGAGGGCTGAATGCAGCGAGGACAGATCGCTATAGCCCTTCCCAAGGGACGGCTTTTTCCTGAGGCCATCAAGCTCTTTGAGGCGGCGGGGATCCACGGGCTGGAGGGGCTCACAGAATCCCGGCGTCTCCTGTGTGAGGATTCCACCGGGGCGTATCGCTTCCTGATCCTCCGTCCGGCCGATATTCCCACCTATGTGGAGTACGGTGCCACCGATATGGGGGTGGTGGGAAAAGATATCCTCCTGGAGCAAGAGCGGGATGTCTACGAACCGCTGGACCTCAAGTTTGGGGCCTGTCGTTTGGTCGTCGCCCAGCCGAAGAACCTCCAGAGTCGGGGAAGACCCGTCGGAGTCTCCGCCGTCCGGGTGGCCACCAAATATCCCCAGATAGCCGAACGGTACTTCACCGAGCAGGGCGTGCAGGTAGAGATCATTCGCCTCTCGGGGTCCGTCGAGCTGGCACCGTCGCTGGGACTCTGCGAGCGAATTGTGGATTTGGTCGACACCGGACGAACCTTGCGGGAGAACGAATTAGAGGAAGTGGAAGAGATCGCGACCGCTACGGCGCGGCTCATCGTCAATCGGGCGGCCTTGAAGACCAAGTACCAGCAGGTTCGTGGGCTGATTGACCGACTGATGACCGTCGTGCGGGAGGGAGGGCATGATGCGACTCCTCCGCGCTGATGGGGATGTAGGAGCCGCCTTCCTGAAAGAGCTCGCGGTGCGGCGGGCGACGGTGTCCGCCGAGGCGGAGGTCGTGGTTCGCCCTATCCTCACCGAGGTCCGCGAAAAAGGCGATACGGCCGTCTTAGAGTACGCGCAGCGTTTTGATGAGGCGTCTCTCACGCCGGCGACGATCCGGGTCACTCCGGAAGAGGTGGCACGAGCCTTTGATGATCTCTCCCCCGAGGCGGTCGAAGCTTTAAAGCTGGCCGCAGTGCGGATCGAGGCCTTTCACCGCCGACAGCTCCCCGAGTCCTGGTTCCTTACCGAGGAGGGGGCGATCCTCGGCCAGCTCTGTCGACCCCTGGATGCGGTTGGGATCTATGTCCCCGGCGGGAAAGCGGCCTATCCCTCTACCGTGCTCATGAATGCTCTCCCTGCGCGTGTGGCAGGGGTCAAACGGCGGGCGATCTGCACCCCGGTCACTTCCAATCTCACCGTCCATCCTGCAGTCCTCGTGGCTGCTGCCCTGGCGGAGGTTGGCGAGATTTACAAGGTGGGAGGGGCGCAAGCGATCGGGGCGTTGGCCTTCGGGACAGCCAGCATCCCCAGAGTCGATAAGATCGTGGGTCCGGGCAACATCTACGTGGCGACCGCCAAGCGCTTAGTGGCTGGCACCGTGGGGATCGATGCGATCGCCGGGCCTAGCGAGGTCGTGGTTGTGGCGGACGGAGCCGCGGAGCCTGCGTACGTCGCCGCGGACCTCCTCGCCCAGGCCGAGCATGATGAAATGGCCATGGCCCTCTGTATCACGACCAGTGAGGCGCTCGCTCGAAAGGTGGAGGCCGAACTGAACCGGCAGCTCAACGACCTTCCGCGGCGCAGCATAGCCGAAGCAAGCCTGACCAATAATGGCGCTATCCTCGTAGCACAAGACCTTGAGGCCTGCTTCGCGCTGGTCAACGAGATCGCTCCCGAACATGTGGAGCTTCACTGCCAGGATCCGTGGGCGCAGCTCGAACGCGTCCGGCATGCAGGGGCCGTGTTTCTGGGGGCATTTTCCCCCGAGACCCTCGGGGACTACCTCGCCGGCCCGAACCATGTGCTGCCGACAGGGGGAACGGCGCGGTTTGCGTCACCCCTCTCGGTGGAAGATTTCCTACACCGTACGAGCCTGCTCCATTTCAGTGCCGAGGGACTGAAGCGGCTGGGGGACCCTGCCGTGACGCTAGCATCTCTCGAAGGGCTCGATGGCCACGCCCGGGCTGTCCGGATTCGAAAGCAGGAGGGATCTTGAGAGGGAAGAAAAGATACGTGGCGCGCAAGGCGGCGATCCGTCGGCGGACCACCGAGACCGATGTTGGCGTCGAGCTAGAACTCGACGGGCAGGGGAGCTACCAAATCAAGACTGGTCTTCCGTTCTTTGATCACATGCTTGCGCAACTCACGAAACACGGGCTCTTCAACCTCACACTTAGGGCCAAAGGAGACTTGGCGGTGGATCCTCACCACACCATGGAGGACGTCGGTTTGGCCCTGGGAGAAGCATTTGCCCAGGCGCTGGGCAACCGGACGGGTATTCGGCGCTACGGTGAGGCGACAGTGCCGATGGACGATGCGTTAGGCTGGGTCGCCGTCGATTTGAGCGGTCGGCCATACCTGGCATACCGGGCAGACGGGCTGACAGGAAAGATTGGGGAGTTCGACGCCACACTCCTGAAAGAGTTCTTTCGGGCCTTTGCCACAGCTCTCAAGGCAAATCTCCATATCGGAATCCCTTACGGCGAGAACACGCACCACATGGCCGAGGCGGTCTTCAAGGCGGCGGGCCGCGCCTTGGACGCGGCGATCTCTCTGGATCCACGAGTCAAAGGCATTCCCTCGACGAAGGGAAAACTGTAGACGGCCCGCTGACCGATGACCGATAACCGACGACCGACGACAGACCACCATAAGCCGAAAACCCATCACCGACGACCGATGACAAAGTAACGGGAAAGGGTTTTTGTTCCTCTCGGTCATCGGTGAACGGTGATCGGTCATCGAGCCGTGATGATTGCCATTATCGACAGCGGGATCGCCAATCTGCGGAGCGTGGAGAAGGGATTTGAGAAAGTCGGGGTCGCCGCGCGTGTGGTCAAGGAGCCTCGTCTCCTTCGGGACGCGGCGGGGATCGTGCTCCCAGGAGTGGGGGCCTTTGCCGATGGGATTGCCACGCTCAAGGTGGCAGGCTTCATTGAGCCTCTGATGCGGGAGATCGAATCCGGCAAGGCGATCCTGGGGATCTGTCTCGGCCTCCATTTTCTCTTCTCGGAGAGTGAGGAGTTTGGCCTCCATAAGGGCCTTGATATCCTCCGGGGGCGGGTCCGTCGTTTTCCCGAGTCTGTTCCGTCACCGGTGAGCGGTGACGGGACATTGCGCTTAAAAATTCCCCATATGGGATGGAACCAGGTGCACCTGCAAAGAGAGGTGCCAATCCTGAAGGGGATTCCCGATGGCTCGTACTTCTACTTTGTTCACTCGTACTTCGTGGAACCTGACGAACGGGGAGTCATCGCCGGGATCACTGAATACGGGGTCCGTTTCACCTCGATGATCTGGCGTGACAACCTCTTTGCCACCCAGTTCCATCCCGAGAAGAGCCAGGCATGCGGCCTGCAGCTCCTTGCTAATTTTGGCAGCCTGGCCGAAAGGTAAAGCCGTCAGCAATCAGCAACAGCAATCAGCTTTCGGGAGCCGGTCTTGGGCGGACAGCTGATAGCTGACAGCGAAACAGGTCACTATATGTTGATCATTCCCGCCATCGATGTAAGGCATGGGAGGGCAGTTCGTCTGACCCAAGGGGATCCGGCCCGGGAGACGGTGTATGGTGACGATCCTGTGGCGGTCGCGCGGGAGTGGGAAGCCAAAGGGGCGCCGCGTCTCCACGTGGTCGACCTGGACGGGGCGTTTGCCGGGGGACCCAAACAGCACTCGGTGATTGGAGCGATTGCGCGGGCGGTCAAGATTCCGGTCCAGGCGGGGGGTGGCCTGAGAACTGCGGAAGCGGTCGAGGCGGCCTTCGCCGCTGGCGTGGCCATGGTAGTTGTGGGGACTTCGGCGATCCTGGACTCGGACTTTCTCGAACAGGTCTGTACGGCCTATCCGAGGCGGGTCATCCTCGCTCTCGATGCCCGAGGAGGTAGGGTGGCGGTTAAAGGATGGCGCGAGTTCTCGGACCGTTCGCCTGAGGAGGTAGCGGAAGGGGTGGCCTCCATGGAGTTGGGCGGGATCCTCTATACCGACATCCTCAAGGACGGGACGTTGGAAGGACCCAATCTTGAGATGTTGGAAGCGATGGCGAGGCAGAGCCGTCACCCGGTCCTCGCCTCTGGAGGCATTGCTTCATTGGACGACATTCGGCGGCTTCGGACCATCAAGGGTGTGGCCGGCTGCATTGTTGGGAAGGCTCTGTACAGCGGTGCTATCGAGCTCGAGGCGGCGCTTGCAGTGGCGGCAGAGGAGACGCTTCGTCGATGCTAGCAAGGCGGATCATTCCCTGCCTCGACGTCAAGGACGGCCGGGTAGTGAAGGGGACCCGCTTCGTCGACCTTCGAGACGCGGGGGATCCAGCAGAGGTGGCGGAGCGGTACGATCGGGACAGGGCCGACGAGCTGGTCTTCCTCGACATTACCGCATCGGCCGAGCGCCGGAAGATCCTGATCGGGGTAGTCGAGAAGACGGCTGCGAGGGCTTTTACACCTCTGACGGTAGGAGGAGGCATCCGGGATGTGGACGACATTCGGGTTCTGCTGCTGGCCGGGGCGGATAAGGTCTCCCTCAACACCGCGGCGGTGCAAAAGCCCAACCTGATTCGGGAGGCGGCAGAGCGGTTCGGCAGCCAATGCATCGTTCTCGCCATCGACGCCAAACGACGTCCGCAGTCCAAAGTCCAAAGGCCGAAGTCGGAAGACGGTCCGGGAGAGATCGGACGTCGGACCTCGGACGTTGGACCACGGACCGCGGACTTTGGACTTTCGTGGGAAGTATATATTCATGGAGGCCGCACGCCGACTGGTTTGGATGCGGTAGCATGGGCGGATCAGGGGGTCTCGTTGGGGTCGGGGGAGATCCTCCTGACAAGTATGGATTGTGACGGCACGCGAGAGGGGTACGATTTGGATCTGACTGCCGCGGTCGCCGAGCAGGTAGACGTACCGGTCATTGCCTCCGGAGGTGCCGGGACGGTGGAGCATCTGTACGAAGCCCTCGCCATCGGCAAGGCCGATGCGGTCCTTGCCGCGTCTATTTTCCACTTCGGAGAGATCTCCGTGCCCGAAGCCAAGACCTACCTGAGCCAGCGCGGCATCCCCGTTCGGCTCTAGGACCGCGAAGCGGTCCTCGTTGAGGGTTCAGGGTTCAGAGGTAAGGGTTCAGGATTCCAGCGGTCAGCTATCGGTAGTCAGCAGTCGACACAGAGACATAAGGGGTTTGATCGGTCGGCTGAAATGGTCCTAAGGATTCTAGCTCCTTGCTGACGGCTGACAGCTGACTGCTAACTGCCAGGCCCGCGTGGCCACAGCTTTTTGCTCTGAACCCTGAACCATGAACTCTGAACCAAGGAGGAACGGTGGCTAAGATCCCAGCTAATCTCAAGTTTAATAAAGACGGTTTGATCTCGGCCATCGCCCAGCATGCCAGGACGGGTCAAGTATTGATGATGGCCTATATGAACCGCGCGGCTCTTCGGATGACTCTGGATACCGGCTTTGCGCACTACTACAGCCGGTCCCGGGGTCAACTCTGGAAGAAAGGAGAAGAGTCAGGACATCTGCAGCGGGTTCGAGAGGTCCGCCTCGACTGCGATGGTGACGTCCTTCTACTGCAGGTGGAGCAGCAGGTGGCCGCGTGCCATCTTGGCTATCGGTCGTGCTTCTTCCGGCGGGTCAAGAGGAATCTCACCTCCTCCGCTCCGATTATGGAGCGGGCTTTTCGGCCTGAGGAGGTCTATGGTGTCTCATCCCAAGTCCTTGATGCGGTCTATGGGACGATTTTGGAGCGCAAGCAAAAGCGGCCCAGCGCATCATATGTGGCCTCCCTGTTGCGAGAAGGGGAGGACAAGATCCTCAAGAAAATCGCCGAGGAGACCTCTGAAGTTCTTTTAAGTGTCAAAGGGGGGCGACGCAAGGAGATCGTGCATGAGGTGGTGGACCTCTGGTTTCATACGATGGTCCTCCTAGGGGCACGGGGTATTGCCTTGAAGGACTTGTGGAACGAATTTCAGAGCCGGGTGGGAAAACGGAAGACCGAATTGAAAAAAAAGGGAAAAGAGGGAAAGGACGTTGACAAACCGGCCCGGATAGTATAATCTATCATCGACTTTCTATGCCAACCATCGGTTTTATCTATCGTAAGTATCAAAATAACAAATAGTCTAAGTGGGGGGGGTGTGAGGCGTGATCAGCGTTATCGTCCGGGAGGACGAGAGCTTCGAGAGCGCGCTGAGGCGCTTTAAGAAACAGCTGGAAAAGGCTGGAGTCCTCTCCGAGATGAGAAGGCGAGAGCATTACGAAAAGCCAAGCGTCCGCCGGAAAAAGAAGGCTCTCGCCGTCCGGAAGAAGTTGCTAAAGAAGATGCGCGTGGTGCAGGAATAGAATGGGTCTTCAGGCCCGCCTCCACCAGGATCTTCAGGCGGCCTTAAAGGCCGGCCGAAGAGTGGAGCTTTCAACCCTCCGTCTGCTCTTGTCCGCTGTGAAGAATCGCGAGGTGGAAAAGCGCGGACAGCTGACCGAGCCCGAGATTCTGCAGCTCATCGTCAAGGAATGTACCCAGCGTCGAGACGCCATCTACCATTTCCGCCAGGGGGGGCGGGAGGACCTCGTTCTCAAAGAAGAGGGGGAGCTTCAGGTTCTCGAGCAATTCCTCCCCAAAGCGATGACAGCCGAGGAGCTATCTGCGAAAGTGAGGGAAGCCATCGCCGCTACGGGAGTCTCTTCGGTAAAAGACATGGGAAAGGTGATGGCGTACCTGATGCCTCAGGTGGCCGGGAGGGCTGATGGAAAGGTCGTAAGCCAGCTGGTGAGACAGGAACTTTCTGGAGGGGGATGACGCGTCTAAAGGCGAGCAGGAGGCTACTCCACGATGGTGTATGGGGAACAGAATAAAGTTCAAGGGACTCCGCAAGGGGTCCCTCGATTTTTTCCTGGAGCACTCTAAGGGATGGATGACCGGTCACAGACAGGATTAGAGTTTACCGGCGTCCTGAGTCTTCTCCAGGAGGCGGCGAACACCCCCTTGGGCAAAGAGCGGGCACAGCATCTCAGTCCTGTGCACGACTTGGAACGGGTACAGGAAGCCCTGGCCGAGGCCGCGGAGGCAAAGGCACTCTTTGAACGGGGTGAGGAGCCACCCTTCGGTGGGGTGACTGATATTCGCCTCCATCTTAACCGGGCGAGGATCGAGGGGGCCACACTCGATCCTCGGTCCCTCTGGCAGATTTATGAAACCCTGGAGGCGGCCCGCCGACTCCGGACCTTTTTCCATCGGGAGAAGGAGGGGGCGCCCCTCCTCTGGAAGCAGGCCCGTGGCCTTGTCCCCCCCGAAGCCCTCTGCGCGGCAATTGGTGGGGCTATTACGCCAGAGGCAGAGGTGGCCGATACGGCCAGCCCAGGGGTTGAACGGGTTCGGCAGGATATGCGCACCCTTCGGGCGGCCATTCTCGTAAAGCTGGAGTGGTATCTGACGTCTCCCGTCTACCAGGCGACCCTTGCCGAACCGATCATCACACTTCGCAATGACCGATACGTAATTCCGGTGAAGTCGTCTGCCAAGGGGCGGATCAAGGGAATTGTCCAGGATCAGTCAGGGAGCGGCCTCACCCTTTTCCTAGAGCCCACCCCAGTGGTGGAGATGAACAACCGGTTGCGGAGCCTGCTGCGGGAAGAGGAAGAGGAGGCGATCAAAGTCCTCCGGGCCCTTACAGCACTAGTTGGGCGAGAAGCGGAAATCATCCAGGCACTCTTGGGGCTTCTGGGTAATCTGGACCTACTGGCCGCCAAAGGTCGTCTAGCCGTCCGTCTCAGGGCTCAGGTTCCGCGGGTCACCCGGGACCGCCGCCTCATCCTGCGTCAGGCTCGCCATCCCTTCCTCGTGCTGAGTCTCGGCCCGCAAGGGATGCCAGTCCCCATTGACCTCGAAGTTGGTGGGGTGTTTTCTGTGCTGGTGGTCACCGGACCGAACACGGGTGGAAAGACCGTCGCCCTGAAGACCGCTGGTCTTCTCACCCTAATGACATTGTCCGGTCTCCCCATCCCAGCTTCTCCGGACAGCCAGATTCCCTGCTACCGATCCGTGTTTGCCGATATTGGGGATGAGCAGAGTATTGAACAGAGCCTGAGTACCTTCTCCTCCCACATGAGCCAGGTCATCAAGATCTTGGCCCATGCAGGACCTGAAACCTTGATCCTTCTGGATGAGCTCGGGGCCGGGACCGATCCCTCGGAAGGTGCCGCCCTCGGTATTGCCATCCTGGACGCGCTCCGGGAGCGAGGCGCCTCGGTGATCGCCAGTACTCATTTGGAGGCGGTCAAGGCCTTTGCTGCCCTCACTCCCGGCGTGGAAAATGCCAGCGTCGAATTCGATCTAGAACGCCTGGCTCCTGCATACCATGTCCGGCTGGGTCTCCCCGGCAAGAGCTACGGGTTGGAGATCGCTGGCCGTCTCGGTCTGCCCGGGGCAGTTTTGGAAAGGGCCAGAGGTGTCCTCACCGATGGGCACCAAAATACCCAGGCTTTCCTTGAGACCCTCGAAGTCGACCGCCGGGAGGTCGACCGGCTCAAGACCCGGCTGCATCACGAGGTCGAGCAGGCCACAACCCTGAAGAAAGAAGCGGAGAAACTCGTGGTGCGGTTGCGCGAGGGGATCAAGGAACTTACACATCAGGCGCGGAAAGAATCGAGGCAGCTCCTTGCTGAACTCCGCCAGCAGGGAGAGGGCCTGATTCGGGCACTCCGGGATCAGGGTGGTCGGCGGGAGGAGATTCGGGGTTTTCATCAAGGGCTCGAGGAGCTGAAGGCAAGGGTGGAGGCGAACGACACACCTCCGGTCAATGGGCTTGAGGCAGGGGCCGAGATTGGTCCAGGCCGATGGGTCAGGGTTGCGGGGCTCCACCGGGAAGGGCAGGTTCTGACATCGGTCTCTCCGCAAGGGACCGTGGAGGTGCAACTCACCGTGGGCAGGGTCCGCCTACCTGTCACGGCGCTCTGCCCGGCCCGGTCCCGAGAGGGGCCGCGCGCCGAGGTGCCGCTCTTCGTGGAGGGGACCCAGTCCATTGGCCCTGAGATCAACCTAATTGGTTGCACTGTCGAAGAGTCATCACGCCGCTTGGAGAAGTATCTAGATGCCGCCTTCTTATTAGGTCTTCGGCGGGTCAGGGTGATCCATGGCAAGGGAACAGGTGTGCTCCGAAAGGGGGTCCACAAGTTTCTGGCCAGCCACACTCTGGTCGAGGGGTTTCATCTCGCCGAGATCGGTGAAGGAGGGAGCGGTGCCACGGTTGTGGCATTGAAGGAGCGGTGAGCTAGCCCGGATTATTCACAGAGAAGTGAATAATCTGCCCTCCGGGCTTCGACTCCGCCCCGCGTGTGCGGGGCGTCGCTCAGGGCTAGCCTTGAGGCCCGCCGCAGCGGCGGGATCGAAACCTGCCGGTGCGGTCGAGCCCGCACCTGCAGGCGCATTATTCACGAAGACACTCCGTTCGTGAATAATGCGGGCTAGCGGTGTTCATTCTATCAATGAGACCCTCTCGTTAGGAGATGGAGCTGTGGTCCGGCGTCCGAAGTCCGAAGCCGAGAGCGAGAAAGGAAAGACCGGGAAACCGAGGATGCCGGTCCGGAATCAGGTTTCTTCAGGAGGGGTTCTTTACCGCCGCGGGACGCTGGGACCGGAAATCGCCACCATCGGGCTGAGAGGGGGGACAATCTGGGCCCTGCCTAAAGGGCTCGTGGAGTCTGGTGAAAATCCTGAGCAGACGGCTCTGCGGGAAGCGCAGGAGGAGACTGGCCTTACCGGTCGGTGTCTGGGGAAGGTCGGGGAGATCGAATACTGGTTTGTGGACCGGGAGGCAGGTCATCGAATCCACAAGCGCGTCCACTTTTATCTTTTTGAACACACGGGAGGAGATCCGAACCATCACGACTTCGAGGTCGAAGAGGTTCGCTGGATGCCGCTGACCGAGGCCTTGACGCGTCTCACCTACCGGAGTGAGCGTGATACGGTTGAGAAGGCCAGTAAGATCCTTCAGGAGAGGTCGTAATCCCTCTGTTTGCCTAGGAAGGTCTCGCCTTTTTGATCTCTTCAACGAGATCGGGGCTCAGGTTGCCAGTGTACACTTCGCTGACGGGGCCCCGCATCGTCAGCTCCCAATTTGGCCGGATCGTGACGGCGAGATCCCCGCCGGGCATCTGGATCGTCACCTGGTCATCCACCAAACCCTGTCGGCGACAGGCAGCAGCCACCGCGCAGGCGCTCGTGCCCGATGCCAGCGTGTAGCCTGCCCCGCGTTCCCAGATTAGAATAGCCACCCGGTCCCGCGATTCCACCTTGGCAAACTGCACGTTGGTCCGTTGGGGGAACAACGTGTGATGTTCGATCTGGGGTCCCAGCTGTCGCAAATGTTCCGGTTCCAGTTGATCCACCAGAATGACGCAGTGGGGATTGCCTACTGAGACCGCGGTGAACGGGAGACGGTCCCCCTCGAGTCTCATCTCCTCGTTCACCACCTCTCGTTCTTCTCCGGTTACAGGGATCTCGGGGCTGCGAAAGGTTGCCCGTCCCATCTCGACCGTTACGTGCGTGACCCGATCCCCCTCCAGCTCGACTTCGACCCGCACGAGCCCTCCCTTGGTCTCGATATAAAAGGCCTTTTCCCGGGTGTAACCATGTTCGAAAAGGTATTTGGCAAAAATACGAATCCCGTTGCCACTTTTTTCCGCCTCACACCCGTCAGGGTTGAAGATCCGGAGGCCGAAGGGGGGCGTTCGCGGGCCGGCGAAGAGCAGGATGCCATCCGAGCCGACGCCGTAATGTCGATGACAGATGAGTCGGATCGCCTCCGGGGTCAGATTAAAACCGAGGTCGGCATCGTTGAGGACAATGTAATCGTTCCCCAATCCGTGGGCCTTCACAAATTTGATCACGACGGCCCTCCTAAAAACTTCACCCTACTTGTCAGCGATGTTAGAGTCAAGGCGAAACCCACCTTTCCGACCGAGCGCTTTTTACTGGCCGGTTAGGGACGGTCCGGCTAGAATTACTCTCGGTCCTCCCCGACACTTTGATGAGTGATACAAAGTGCGGGTGCCCAGTCCCCGGCAGTGGACTGAATTTTTTTTGCCGCGGACAACAATCCTGTGTAGGGTTGCATCCATGTGCAACTCGGGAGAGGAGGAAACACGATGCCTACTTATGTCATTCTCGGCAAGTATACGCTCCAGGGGATCCGGACCATCAAGGGAACGACGAAACGCGCGGAGGCCTTTCGGAATCTGGCGAAAAGAATGAAGGTGAAGGTCAAGGAGATCTACTGGACGATGGGTCAGTACGATATCGTCACGATCATCGATGCTCCCGACGACGCGACCGCGACCCGCCTCTTGTTAGCGGCGGGCTCCAAGGGCAACGTCCAGACTGAAACCATGCGGGCCTACAACGCAAACGAGATCGGTAAGGTTCTCAAAGGCATGTAGGGGAGGTGGGCGCCGTAGTGAGCGAAGCCGCGGGCTGCTGAGCATGAAGGGACTCCACCGGGCTCCGCTTCCTCAACATTCGAAGGATCCAGTAAGCTGCCATGGCGGATGCCAGATGCTTGAGAGTGTGTCCGCTTACGAGCCTTCCTAACGCAAAGATCTGGGCATCGAGCAGCTCGAAGATCTTCGCCAGTGCATACAAGCCGACCACGCCGAACAGATCAGCGGTCCGTGTGTACCTCGGCGGGAACAGGAGCAGCATGAGCGGGATGGCGAGTAAGGGGAAAAACTGTATCAATCCATAGAACCTGAGATCATCCGCTCCTTGAAGCTCGCCCAGGTGCCAGGACACGACACTTCCCATGCCCGCTGCCACGAGAGGCAGGAACAGCCGGCGACCTGCGTTTAGGCTGATCCGCTCGGCAATGATAGCGGTAAAGAAGGACATGAACGCGATGGTCATCGGGAACCGGTCCCAGAAGAGCGTCGCATTGGTGGGGGCAAGGTGATAGTAGGCGGATCCGAATCCCGTGAGTCCCACACCCGCGAACAGCACCAGGAATGGCCAGCGCTCCCAGGGGTCGATGAGCGGACCACCCTGCCGCATCGGCCATTGGCCCAGCAGAAATATCACGCCGAGAGCGCCAACCACCAGAAAGGGTATGTTGGAAATGACGTTCAGCAAGTTCGGGACGCCAAGCAGGCTGCGCGCGTCGGCAAAGTTGTGGTAGGCCTTGTCCTGAGCGATCGGCGGCAGGAAAAGCACCGCGGCGGTCGCTGCAATGGCGAGTCCAAGGATCAGCAGTACCCGCATGCGAAGGGCCTGTGACGTCAGCCCGTTTTCGTGTCGAAGTGTGTCCATCAACGTACTTTTCGTTGTGTCTCCACGTTAACCGGAGCCTGCCGTGGGTAGGCACGCCAGCCGGCGAGCAGCCGGTCGAATGAGGGTGCCACGCTAACCGCAACGCGCGCGGCGACAGCTGCGGCGAGGATAGCGGCAAATACGTCCATCGTGTAGTGCGCCCGGAGCACCAGTACCGTCAGCGCTTCGATGAATGCCACCGTGGTTGCGGCGAGGGTGAGCCACGGACGGCGAAACCGGGCGAGTTCGATCGCCTCATAGACGGCGATGGCGGTGTGGCCCGAGAAGAAAAAGTCGCTCAGCCTCTTACCTTCTCCATGGCCATCATCTTAGCCTGCCTTAGGTCGACCTTTCCCGTTGCCAGGATCGGAATGGTCTCGACATAGTAGAGGCTCTCGCGCTTGGGAATCCAGAGCTTGGGGAGATCTGTCTTGCACAATTGATTCCAGAGTGCTTCCGGGGTGACCTCCTTGCGGGTATAGAGGACCACGAGGCGTTCACCCTTCTGGTCATCCGAAATCGCTGTCACTATGCACTCCTGATCCGCAAGGATGCGGTTGATGGCCTCTTCCACCCTAATGTGGGGGACCATCTCGCCCCCGATCTTGCTGAACCGGGATAGGCGGTCCGTGATGCGGATGAAACCATCCTCATCGATCGCGGCGATGTCTCCGGTGACATACCAGCCGTCCCGCAGGACCTCCGCTGTCTGCTCGGGCTGCCCCAGATAGCCGACCATCTGGTTGGGGCCTTTTACCAAGAGCAAGCCCTCTTCTCCGTAGGAACGTGGGTCGCCCGTGTCAGGATCCACGACCTTCACGGCAATTCCGGGTATGGGGTGCCCCGCCGTCCCGGGCTTGAGGCCGGTCTGCCGGTAGGTCCTCTCTTCGAAATCCGGGATGTTCACGGAGACGACCGGCGAAAGCTCCGTGCAGCCGTACCCCTCCAAGAGGTCCAGGCCGTACTTCTCCTTAAAGGCATTGGCGATCGGCTCGCGCAATTTCTCAGCGCCGACGATCGCAATCCGGAGCGAGGAAAACTCCTCGGTCGTACATTTTCGGAGGTACGCCGCATAAAATGTCGGGGTACCAATCAATATCGTTGCCCCGTGTTTTGACACCATCGCGCCGACGGTCTTCGCATCTAAGGGGTTCGAGTGATAAACCACGCCGAAGCCGGAGAGGAGTGGAAACCACAGGCTACCGGTAAAGCCGAAGGAGTGGAAGAATGGTAAGACCCCCATGAGCCGGTCTTTGTTGGTGACCCAAAATACTTGCGCCAACCCTTCGACGTTGGAGAGGATGTTCTGGTGGGAGAGCATGACCCCCTTGGGGATCCCGGTGCTCCCGCTGGAGAAGATGATTGTGGCAAGGCTGTCGGGCTTCTGGTCTTCATGAGTGTATAGGGCCTGGAGCAAGCGAGAGGGAAAGAGCAGGGCCAGAACGGTGGTCTGGACTTTTTGAAAGGGGGTGATCCGTTTCATGACCTCTTCGAGGAAGACCATCCCCTCTATCTCCTCGAGTTTCGCTTTGGCCAAAAAGATGCGGGACGTGAGGATCGTCCGGATGCCGCACTGCTGGATGGCTGAGGTCATGGCCTCTCGCCCCGCAGTGAAGTTAAGGTTGACCGGGACCTTCCCAGCGAGCAACACCGCGATATTTGCCAGGGCCCCGCCGATCGAGGGGGGGAGTAGGAGTCCGACCATTGAATCTTTCAGGCGCTGATTTCGAACCCACTTGGCGAGTATCAGGCCGCGCACGAGCGCTCCCCCGTATGTAAGCTTTTCGCCGCTGGAGTCGGCCATCGCAAACGAAAACCATCGCCGTTTGGCGGTCCTGAGGAACCGAAGATGCAGCTGATCCCGGAGGCTCCCCCGATACTCAACCGCGGCACTGCCAAGCTCCATAATCGCCTGCCTGACCTCCTCAGCCTTTGTCGTGGAGGGCATAGGCGTGCCAAATGACACCGTGACGGGATACGGAATGCGCTCGGGCCACTTCCAGAAGAACTTGCCATCCTTGAAGCTGAAAATGCTCCCCCAGAGCTGGTCAAGATGCACCGGAATCACTGGGACGTTCAATCCCTCCACAATCCTCTCGAAACCCTTTCTGAATGGAAGCAGGTTCCCCGTCCGGCTCACCGCGCCCTCGGCAAAGATACAAACCACGTGGCCCTGACGCAGCTCTTCCCGCGCCCGCTCGAGACCTTCCAAGATGTCTCTTCGATTCCGACCTGAAACTGGAATGGCCTTCATGCGGCGAAAGAGCCAGTTGAGGACCTTCGTCTCGTAATAGGGCCGGTACATCATAAAGCGGATAAATCGCTGCACGCATGCCCCCACGAGGGGAGCGTCGGCGTGAGAAATGTGGTTACAAACCAAAAGCGCTGGTCCACGGAAGGGAATATGCTGTTGCCCCACAATGCGGATTCGGTAAAGGGTGTGGGTGAGCATCCAGAGGGTGAATCGAATCAGAAAGTCGGGGAGGATAGTCAGGATGTAGGGCGTCGCGAGAAGTGTGAAGATTCCGAAGATGAGGATGATCCGATCCGCCTGGAGATGGAGGAGGTCGCGAAAGGTCCAGAGGACTCCAGAGGCGAGAAGAATCCCTCCCGTGTTCACGAAGTTGGCCGTTGCGATCAACCGGCCTTTCTCCTCCCGGCCGCTCCTTTGCTGAAGGAGGGTATTCAAGGGAACGATAAAGAGCCCGCCCGCGAACCCGAGCAGGGCAAGGGCCGTGACCGTCTGGGCGTAAGATGAAGTAGAAAAGGCCAGCAGGATTGAAAAAACTCCCATGCCGACGGAACCCAAAGGGACCAATCCGAGCTCCACCTTGTCCCCCGACAGTCGCCCGGCTGCCAGGCTGCCGGTCCCGATGCCAATGGCCAGGAACGTTCCAAGGATTCCAATCCAAAAGTCCTCCAGGCCCATGACTTCTTTGCCCAGGAGGATGATGTCCATCTGGAGCAAGGCCCCCAAAAACCAGAAGTAAGAAATCCCCACCACCGTGAGCCAGAGGGTCCGGTCACGGTAAAGCCGCGTGAGACCCTTGCCGATCTCAGCCCAGGGGTTCAGGCGAAACGGCTTTTGGGCGCCGGATGGCGGGACCCGCGAGATCCCGAGACTGGTGAAGGTCCCGGCCACCGCGAGTACCATAAGGATAAGGCCGATCCACCCAAGGTGGTCTTTCCAGGCGGCGAACATCACGCTGCCGATCGAGGTTCCCAGGATGATGGCCAGAAAGGTGGTCATCTCTATCAGGCCATTGCCCCGGGAGAGATCCTTGTCAGGTAACATCTCGGGCAGGATGCCGTATTTGGCCGGACTGAAAAACGTAGACTGGAGCGCCATCAGGAACAGGACCCCTAGCATCAGGTCGATCCGCCCGGAAAGGAAAGCGAAGATCCCCAGAGCCATGGCAACGATCTCAAGCGCCTTAGTGACGATGAGGACGGACCGTTTGCTGAAGGTGTCGGCGGCGTGGCCCGCGTAGCCAGAGAAGAGAAAGAAGGGGAGGATGAAAACGGCACCCACCAGGGAGAGCTGGCCGCTCCCCCCGCCAGCACTGGTCGCCACGTGTACCGCGAGCATGGCGACGACGATCTTGTAGACGTTGTCGTTGAAAGCTCCCAGGAACTGGGTCCAGAGGAAGGACTGGAAGCCAAAAGATTTGAGGAGGTCTGTATACCGTCCCTCGGACATTAAATGTTCACCTCCAGCGTTGATCTCATCAGCTCTGCTACTTTTTTATCTGGTCCCACGTCTTGTGGGCAGCGCCGAAAGCCGTCTCGAACGTCAGTAGGTCCAGGGGGCAAGGAGTGTGCCAAGAGGCACCGGCGGCAAGATACGAGTGTTTCTCCGATGTGGGGCGGGTCCGGACCCACTGGTAGCGCCCAACCAAAAGGATGAAGCTCGCGAGTATCCAGTGGAAGAATATAGGAATCGATCCGCCCATCCACCTCTCCTGGGGATAGAGGCTCATCCGAATCACATAGCGGACTACCATGACTCCGAAGTACACGGAGCCGAACGTAAGGAGACCCGATCCAAGGGCACGACGAGGCACGACGAAGCCCCCGTGTCCCCGAGTAAAGTCGATGCAAACCTTGCCAAACACCAGAATGATGAAAAACTGACTCATCAAGAGCCAAGGGTATGGGATGAGCCCGGAGTACCATTCCTCCATGGGTGGCAGAAACGAGACATGAAGGAAAGCGACTAACATCTGCCCGATGACACGCAGACAAAACAGCGCCAGCAAAATCCAAAGCCATCCTGTGTACCTTTGTGGTGGCTCTTTACCCCGAGACGTCCGGGCGTTTTGTCTCTGGCCGTCAGAGTACATCTGCAAACATCTTCTTGTAATGGCGGTACCAATCACTCTGGAACCGCTCTTCGGGATCGTATTGCCTCTTGAGGCGGAGAAATTCCGGAAACTGGGGGTAACAGGTGAGGACCTGCTCGCGGGTAGCATACTTGTGGTAGGTCAGGTAATAACTCCCGCCGCGGCGAATCGCCATGTCAATGAGTCGTCGGAATGCTGCTGCCGAGTGCTGTAGGCCCTCGGGGGTGTGAACGGTGTGCAGGTTGAAAATAATGCAAGCGTAAGGTTCTTTTGCCCATGCGAGAAAACTCTCTTCATCCCGCTCGATCAGCCTGATCGTCCCGTAGATCGCCTCTACGCGATTCTTTCGAAAGTCATCCCGCACCGCGTCTAGAAACCCGTTCAGCGCACCTCTTGGAACGTAGATCTCTGTGATAATCTCGGTCGCGCGGTCAAGGGCACCGAGGCTCCGATCCAGGGGGCGGTGATAGTCATCGAGATACTCGCTCAGCTGTTGGGTGTCTGACCAATAGATCTGGCCGGAAGTAGAGAGATAGTGATTGGCGTATTTCTCGAATGCCTCCCCCTTGGCCGTATGGGCAAGGCGGACGAGGTCCTTCCACTGTTGCGTGGAAAGTCTCTTTTGACGCTGAGGGATAGGTGTATTCTCATCCACTGGCCGGTAGCACGAAAAGACGCCCCTCCGAAGAAAATCATCCGATCTGTCATCGCAGGAAAATTGAAGATCGCCGTAGATGAAACCATCAGATACTTTCTTTTCAACGGCGACCATTAAGTCTTCCACGTCGATCACTTCCACCACCCGCTCTACCTTTGTTCTGGGACCGAGACGTAAAGTGACAGACGAGACAATTCCGAAGAGTCCGTAGCCGCCAATGACCAGCCGGAACAGATCGGCGTTCTCGTGGCGGTTACACGCG
>JAPUFX010000084.1 GCA_027293415.1 Candidatus Methylomirabilota bacterium | reverse complement strand
GGATGCCATCGTCCCCAAGGAGGACATGCTCGGCGAGCAGGGAAGGGGGTTCGCCAACTTCCTCCAGACTCTCGATTCGGGCCGGATTGGTGTTGGCGCTCTTTCCCTTGGCCTTGCCGAGGGCGCCCTGAACGAGAGCTTGGCGTATACATCAGAACGCCAGCAGTTTGGCAAGCCCATAGCAGCATTCCAGGGCGTCCATTTCCAGCTGGCCGACATGGCCACCGAGATCGAGGCCGCGCGTCATCTGGTGTATCACGCCGGATGGCTCAAACAAAACGGGAGGCCATACAAGAAGGAAGCGGCCATGGCCAAGTTGTTCGCGTCGGAGCTGTGCATGCGGGCCACCATAAAAGCGGTCCAGCTCCACGGCGGCTACGGCTATACGACCGAATACCCGGTGGAGCGCATGATGCGAGACGCCAAAGTGTGCGAGATCGGGGAGGGGACCAGCGAAATCCAGCGCATCGTCATCGCTAGGGAGTTGCTCGGGGACTTGGTTCAACCGTAGCGACAGAGCAGAGGTAGAAAGGCATCCAAGGCAGTGGAAGACATCGAGAGGCATTCGATGGAGCACCTGCCGCCAGCCTCCGGGGTGGCGGTAAGTCCGCACCCCGCTTACCTTTAGGCCATCATGAAGAAAGCTGCCCTCTCGCCGCAGGACCTCCAGGACCTACTCAATTCTGAAATCCTTCCGCTCGTCTCCAAGCCCAACCGCTACGTGGGCAACGAGATCGGTCTGGCGGGGAAGGACTGGGAAACCACCCAGGTGCGTTTCCTCCTCTGCTATCCCGACGCGTACGAAGTTGGAATGAGCCACACGGGGACCCAGATACTCTACCACATCGTGAATCGGGACCCCCGGTGGCTCTTGGACCGGGTGTACGCCCCTTGGCCGGACATGGAGGAACAGCTCAGAAAGCGGGGACTGCCCCTCTGGGGGCTGGAGCACCGGCGACCTGTGTGCGAGTACGATATTCTCGGCTTCACGCTGCAATCGGAGCTGACGTACACCAACCTCCTGAACGTCCTGGACCTCTCTGAGATCCCCATCCAGCAGTCAGAGCGGACGGAGGGACACCCGTTTGTCTGCATCGGCGGACCCTGTGCCTCCAACCCGGAGCCGCTGGCCGGTTTTGTGGACTTTGCCCTGATAGGCGACGCAGAGGACGCTCTCCAGGAAGTGCTGGAGGTCATCGCCGATTGGAAGAGCGTGGGTAGGGAGCGGGGAGAATCCCGACAGGGTCTCTTGAGACGCCTCCCGCTGGAGGTTCCCGGCATCTACGTACCCTCGCTGTATGAGGTTCCAAGAGGTGGGAGGACGCCGCGGCCCAAGGCCGATGCGCCTATGGGGCTCCCGCGCCAGGTTGTAGCCCGGAAGGTGCCTGTGCTCCGGCCCGAAGATCACCCCCGGGAAATGGTCGTGAGCCTTACCGAAACCACCCACGACCGGTTGCCTATCGAGGTCATGCGTGGCTGCATGCGCGGCTGTCGGTTCTGCCAAGCTGGGTACCTCTACCGACCTGCCCGGGAGCGCGATGTCGACGAAACGGTGGAAATCGCCCGGCAAGGGATCAAACACTCGGGATGGCAGGAGGTGTCACTTCTGTCCCTGTCCACGGCTGACTACTCCCGCTCGGTCGAGCTCACCGACAAGATGAGCCGCGCGATGGTCGATAAGGGAGTCAGCGTCAGCCTACCGTCGCTGCGGGCGGATGCTTTCAGCGTGGGGCTCGCCGAAGCGGTGAGTCGGGTGCGGAAGTCCGGCTTCACCTTCGCTCCGGAGGCCGGAAGCCAGCGGTTGCGTGACGTGATCAACAAGGGGATTACAGAGGAAGACATTCTCTCGGCCGTGGACAAAGCAATGTCGGCTGGTTGGACCAGCGTGAAGCTCTACTTCATGATCGGCCATCCGACGGAGTGCGAGGAGGATTTTGAGGAACTGGCCCAGTTGGTCGAAAAGATAACGGCGATTCTCAAGCGCTACCCGGGGCGCCGGAATATCACTCTGGGCTTCTCCCCCTTCGTTCCCAAATCCCACACACCTTTCCAGTGGGAGCGGCAAGACGACATCCAGACGACCCGCGAAAAGCTGGACTGGATCAGGACGCGCCTGAGAGGAAAAGGGGTGACCATCCGCCACCACGAAACGGCAGACACGGCCATCGAGGGCATCATCTCCCGCGGGGGCCGGGAGGTTGCACGGGTAATAGAGGGAGCCTGGCGGCGGGGAGCCCGGTTCGACGGATGGGGCGAACACTGCCGCTTCGACATGTGGCTGGGGGCGTTGGAGGATGCAGGCCTCACGTTGCAGGACAGCTTCAAAGAGAGAGCAGAAGATGAGGAACTGCCTTGGGAAATAGTAACTTACAAGATTGACCGGAAGTACTTTCTCAAGGAGCGGCACAAGGCGTATCGGGCAGGGGAAACCCCTGAATGCAAACACGAGCGGTGCTCCGCGTGTGGCGTCTGCGATTTTGATGCTATGAAGAATCTGTTGGCGGCGGAGTCGGGATCGACTCCCCCGGAGCGTGCCCCAGGCCTACTCCAGGGCTTCCGGGGAACCACCGTTCGGCTCGGATATCGCAAGGGCGACCCGATTCGTTTCATCTCCCATCTAGACCTACTTCGGGAGCTCGAACGCACCTTCAGACGGGCCGAGTTGCCGATGGTCTACTCCGAGGGCTTCTCTCCCCGGCCCAAGCTCTCTGTGGGTCCGCCGCTACCGCTGGGCTGGATCTCCGACTCGGAGTGGATAGACATCGAACTGGCCGGCACGTGGCCGGAGGAGGCCCTCTTGGGCCTGATCGATCTCCTCAACGCCTCGAGCGCTCCCGGTGTCGATTTCTTTGTGGCGGCGGTTATGCCCGTACGCGTGGGTGCTCTGGCTGCACAGATTGCGGAGAGCATCTACGTCGCAGATCTACCGTCCCCTCCCTTCGAGCTGACGCTTGGCGACCTCGAGCAGGCGATGTCCGAGTTCCTGGAAACGCCGTCGGTCGTCATCCAGCGCAGGCGAAAGGGAAGGGTGAAGCCAGTGGACATTCGTCCACTCGTCCGCGAATTGTCCGTTACCGCTCATGACCAGGTGATTCTCACCGTGGCCACGGGCGGCGGCGGTTCAGTTAAACCAACAGAGGTGCTTCAGGCGGCCTTGAAGCTCGACGAGTCCGTGGT